>NZ_JBWKTH010000004.1:19473-276157 GCF_059420225.1 Pseudomonas sp. GW821-FHT04D07 | reverse complement strand
TTTTGAGTCGAGCCTAGATGTTGTGCACGACACAAAACCTAATTTTGAGTCGAGCCTAGATGTTGTGCACGACACAAAATCTAATTTTGAGTCGAGCCTAGATGTTGTGCATGACACAAAACCTAATTTTGAGTCGAGCCTAGATATTGTGCACAACACAAAACCTAATTTTGAGTCGAGCCTAGATGTTGTGCATGACACAAAATCTAATTTTGAGTCGAGCCTAGATGTTGTGCACGACACAAAACCTAATTTTGAGTCGAGCCTAGATGTTGTGCACAACACAAAACCTAATTTTGAGTCGAGCCTAGATATTGTGCACAACACAAAACCTAATTTTGAGTCGAGCCTAGATATTGTGCACAACACAAAACTTAATGTGGGAGCGGTGCTTGCCCGCGAAGAGGCCAGTAGCCGTTATGAAAATACTCAAGCGCCCCAGGGGCAACACCAAACCGCCGCGATTCAGCCTAATGCTGAATAACCTCACCCCGCAGCAGCGCCAACCGCGCAATCAGCCGATTCTGCACCGGCACCGGAATACCCTGGGCATCCATCGCCGCGATCAGGTCTTCCACCAGCGCATTGAAATCGCTGCGGCTGATGTTCTTGCCTTTGTGGCTCTCGGCCATGCTATCGCCGCTGTACACACAGGGCCCACCCGCCTGCACGCAGAACTGCTCGACCAACTTGTCCCGCAAGCGCTGGATATCGATCTTGCGAAAACGCTCGACGATCCGCGGATCCCGGGCAATGTTCAGCAGCATGCCTTCGACAATCCGGGTAATCCCCACCCGCTCGCCCAGGTCGCGATAAAGGCGGTCATCCTTGGGCGGCTGCTGGGCACAACCGACCAGCAGGAGGACGACCACCAGCAGTTTCAGAGCCCCCATCAGAAACTCCCCTGCACGGACAGATAGCTGCCGTTCTGGTTATCCAGGGTCGCGATTTCTCCAAGCCGAGCGTAAGCCAGTACAAAGGACACATGTTTGTTAGGAAAGTAGCCGACAAACAGGTCAACCCAATCGCTCTCAGCGGAAAACGACAGATTGTCCGGTTTCTGCCGATATTCCACGCCCAGGGCCCAACGCGGGTTGAACAACACCGCCACCGAGCCTTCCTTGAGCACGCTGCGAGTATCACGACGATCACCGCCGAAACCCATCAGCCCCAGTTCGTTGGCCCGGCTGTAGCGCACGCCGCCGTTGACCAGCAGGTTGTAGCCGAACGCCGCGCCCATGAACAGGCGGCTGGCGCTCAGGTAGCCCTCAACGTCCTGGTCGCGCTTGGCACCCACCCGTTGGGGAATATCGAAGTTGGTTTGATGCTTGTATTCCAGCCCCAGGGACACCTGGGGCAACGGGTCGTAAATCAGATCACCGAACAAGCGCACCTTCAAGCCGAGGATGTCCTGGCCCAGATGATCCTCCGGCAGGCTCAGCTTGCTGACCAGCGAACCCAGCTCGAGACGCTGGCGGGCAAAGGACACTTCCACGCGGTTGTCGTAGGACGCCGCAACCCCGGCCACATCAAGCCGATAATCCGGGACATTGACCGTGGTCGCGAACGCGGTGGCACTCCACTCGTTCTGTTCACCGTAGCCGGTCAACACCGCCCAGGGCGTGATACCGCCGCCCGCCGGGCCTTCGAGGCTGCTGGCCCCGCCCGTGGCGATCAAACGGCCGTTGTCGGCCAGGACCGGTTGCCCCCCCAGGCAGACCAAGCCACAGAGCAAAACAGGTAACCGCTTCATGGCAGTCAACGAACCATAACGGACGGGGAGCCCAAAGGTAAGGCAACCCAGGCCTCGAACGCCGCCGCGGTCAACGGACGGCTGATCAGGTAACCCTGGGCGGTGTCGCAGTGCCAGCGCTCCAGCAAACGCAGACTGTGTGCATATTCAACGCCCTCGGCGACCACCTTCAGCCCCAGGTTGTGGCTCATTTCGATGGTCGAGCGGACGATCACCGCGTCCTCACTGGTTTCATCCAGGTCGCGGACGAAAGATTGGTCGATCTTCAGCTCCTGCACCGGCAGACGCTTGAGGTGCGCCAGCGACGAGTAACCGGTACCGAAGTCATCCACCGACAGGCTGATGCCACACTCGCGCAGCCGGTGCAGAACCTTCAAGGCCTGCTCGGGCTCGCGCATCACCGCGCTTTCGGTGATCTCGAAAATCAATTGCTCGGCCGGCAGCCGGTACTGCTTGAGCAACGCCGAGACCCGGTCGGTCAGGTCGGGGCCGAGCAGGTCCTCTGCCGAAATATTCAACGACAGTTGCAGGTGCAGGCCACGCTGGTTCCACTCCGACAACTGCCGCACGCCCTCCTCGATCACCCAGTGGGTCAGGATCTGGATGCTGCCGGTACGTTCAGCCAGGACGATAAACTCTGCCGGTGAGACCATGCCGAATTGCGGATGCTGCCAGCGCAGCAGGGCTTCGGCCTGACGCACACGACCCTCGCGGATATCCAGCTTGGGCTGGTAATGCAGCAGCAACTCGCCGTTGGCCGCGGCATGGCGCAGGTCACGAATCAGCATGACTTGGCGACGGTGCGCCAGGTCGCGCCCCTGCTGGTAAATCTGGATGTGTCCCGGGATCTGTCCGGCGTCTTTCATGGCGATGGCGGCGCGACTGAGCAACTCCTCGGCCGCCAGGCCATCGCCCGGAAAGGCGGCAACCCCTATCCGGCAATCCAGGACCACGTCATGCCCGGCGATCCGCAGGGGCTTTAGCAACAGTTGCTGGAGATTATCCGCAGTGGCGACCGCACCGTCGCTGGCGGCATTCTGCAGCAACAGCAGGAACTCGCCGGCGATCAGGTGTGCCACGGTATCGCCGGCACGCAGGGCCCTCAGCAGCCGCTGGCCAACCTGCTGCAATACCAGGTCCACCGCGTCGGGCCCACCGGCTTCGTTGATCGCCCGCAGGTTGTCGATCTCCAGGTACACCAGGGCCACCGGACGCCCGGCGCTGATCGCACTGCCCAGGCGCTCCATGGCCAGCGCCCGGTTGGGCAGGCCGGTGAGCCCATCGTGCAAGGCATTGTGCGCCAGCTGCTGCTCGCGCTCGGCGATGCCGCTTTGCATGGAATTGAAGGCCGTGGCCAGCAGCCCCAGTTCGTCGCTACGCTTGAGCGGCACCGGTGTCTGGTAATCGCCCTGGCCGATACGCTCCGCCGCCTGGGCCAGCGCCCGCACCGGCTGCGACACACTGCGCGCCAGCAACAAGGCACCGGCCAGGGACGCCAACAGCGCGATCAGAGCGATAAACAGGATATTCTGGTCGAGCGGCGCGAACGCCTGCATCGCCGCATCCAGCGGGCTTTGCAACAACGCGATGACCTGGTTGTCATTTTCGTCGGCACCGCTGGCCAGCATCAGCGTCTTGCTGAGGAAGCTGTGCCGCTTGTATTCCGTCAGTTCCGGTAGGTGTTTGCTGGCGTTGGCGAGCATCAGTTGCTCAATGCTTTGCGCCATGGCCGGCGGCTGGGTGCTCACCAGTTGCCCGGGCTGCTGCCTGTCCACGGTCAGAAACGACACTTCCAGGTTGCTCAACGAACGCAGCTCGCGGGCAAACGCCGTGTCCATGGAAAAGCCCATCACCACCCGGGCAATCGGCAAGGGCGCCAGCACCGGCGCTTCCACCAGCAGGTGCGGCTTGCCCTGCAACGGCACGATCAGGTTCGACTGCTTGAGTCGCCGGGCCTCACGCAGGGCCTGGTCGTAGCGAAACTGCGAACCGTCGGGCACATCGGCCAAGGTGCTGGCCAGGACTTTGCCGTCCATGCTCAACAGGATCATGTCATTGGCGTTGATCCGCTTGCCGTGGTTGACCAGCACCGAACGGATGGTCGCCGAATCGCCGCTGGCCACCGCATCGCGAAAGCCGAAATCCGCCGCCAGCAGTTGCACGCCATCGCTCAGGCGCCGGCCCTGGACATCCAGCAAACGCTCGAAGACCCGGGTACCGAGCTGCAATTGCTCACTGGCCTGGCTGCGGATCGCGCTGTTGGTGGCCGCCTTGACGCTGAAATACAGCGCGCCGATCACCACCAGCAACAGCAGGATCAGGACGCAGGCGACCTGCGCCTGAAAGCTACTTCGCAGTTTCACTGACAGCTTTATTGAAGGCATCGCCGAAAGCACTCGCAGCGGGCGCCGTGGGTTCGTCCGGCGACAGGGGTTGAATCGACAGACTGAAACGTTGCTTCAGGCCCGTGGCGGACACATTAATTTCGCCCCCCGGCTGCGGCAGCCTATCGGCCACCTGGGGATGCCAGAGTGTCACGTGGTAGCGGCCGGCAGGCAGTTTGTCGAAGCGGATCAGGCCCTTTTCGTCACTGACCGCGAACCAGGGATCGTCGGTGACATAGACATAGCCAAGCATCCAGTCATGGATGTTGCAACCCAGCACCACGATACCCGGCTTGTCGAACAGCACCGGATCCGACGGTGTGCCTTCGTAAAGGCGCAGCTCAAAGCGCTTGGGCGCCGAGAAGGAATAGACCTGATGGCGAATATTGTCGCTGTTGGGGAACTTGATCCGGGTGCCGGTATGCACCGCCAGCACGTGGGGGTCGAACTCCTTGTTGCGCTGATCCATATCGGCCTTGAGGCTGTAGACCGGCGGCGCCGAGTCGCCTTGCAAGGTCACGACCGCGTTTGGCAAGGGCTTGCCGCCCTGGTCAAGCATCTCGACCTGGAAACCGGCGGCGGCGCTCAGGCTGCTCGACAACAGGCTCGTAACAAACAGAAATAATCCGATCAGCGAGGTTGGGCGAGCCATGCGGAAACTACTCATAGGTTCGTGAACGGGAGGGCCTAGCTTGGCATGAAAGCATTGCGCAAGTGCAGAGTAGCGGGCGTTGCACAGAAGATCACGTGGCAAATGGGCCATTAGCCACTATCCAGGTAAAACCGACGAATGGCCGCCAGGCCGGAAAAACCTCTACATAAAAGCTGTTTCGATACAACGCTCATCGATCAACTGTCGGCCGACTTTCGCAAAGCTATACCCCTCGACCATTGAAACCACCGGCGGCTCGCCCCATCTAACTGGCATATACCATTGTGCAGGTGCCCCATGAGCGAGCAGCAGGAATTCCCTGAACATCCGACCCTAGAGGCCGACACCGAACACACCCTTGACGACGCCCACGCCACGAGTGCCGCCGGCACCGGCCTGGCACTGCCCGGGCAGAACCTGCCGGACAAGGTCTATATCATCCCGATCCATAACCGCCCGTTTTTCCCGGCCCAGGTGCTGCCGGTGATCGTCAATGAAGAACCCTGGGCCGAGACTCTGGAACTGGTGAGCAAGTCCGATCACCACTCCCTGGCGCTGTTCTTCATGGACACACCCAGCGAAGACACCCGCCATTTCGACACCAAGGCCCTGCCCGAGTACGGCACCCTGGTGAAGGTCCACCATGCCAGTCGCGAAGGCGGCAAGTTGCAGTTTGTCGCCCAGGGCCTGACCCGGGTGCGCATCCGCACCTGGCTCAAGCACCACCGCCCGCCGTACCTGGTGGAAGTCGAGTACCCGCACCAGCCAAGCGAGCCGACCGACGAGGTCAAGGCCTACGGCATGGCGCTGATCAATGCGATCAAGGAGCTGTTGCCGCTCAATCCGCTGTACAGCGAAGAACTGAAGAATTATCTCAACCGCTTCAGCCCCAACGACCCGTCGCCGCTGACCGACTTCGCCGCCGCCCTCACTTCCGCCACCGGTAACGAGTTGCAGGAAGTGCTCGACTGCGTGCCGATGCTCAAGCGCATGGAAAAAGTCCTGCCGATGCTGCGCAAGGAGGTCGAAGTCGCGCGGCTGCAAAAAGAAATCTCCGCCGAGGTGAACCGCAAGATCGGCGAGCACCAGCGCGAGTTCTTCCTCAAGGAGCAGCTCAAGGTCATCCAGCAGGAGCTGGGGCTGACCAAGGATGACCGCAGCGCCGATATCGAACAGTTCGAACAGCGCTTGCAGGGCAAAGTCCTGCCGGCCCAGGCGCAAAAGCGCATGACCGAAGAAATGAGCAAGCTGTCGATCCTCGAGACCGGCTCGCCGGAATACGCCGTCACCCGCAATTACCTGGAATGGGCCACCGCCCTGCCCTGGGGCGTGTATGGCGAAGACAAGCTCGACCTCAAGCATGCGCGCAAGGTGCTCGACCAGCACCACGCCGGCCTGGATGACATCAAGGCGCGGATCCTCGAATTCCTCGCGGTCGGTGCCTATAAAGGCGAGATCAGCGGTTCCATCGTCCTGCTGGTGGGCCCGCCGGGGGTGGGCAAGACCAGCGTTGGCAAATCCATCGCTGAATCCCTCGGGCGGCCGTTCTATCGCTTCAGCGTCGGCGGTATGCGCGACGAAGCGGAGATCAAGGGTCATCGGCGCACCTATATCGGTGCCCAGCCGGGCAAGCTGGTGCAGGCCTTGAAAGAGGTCGAGGTGATGAACCCGGTGATCATGCTCGACGAAATCGACAAGATGGGCCAGAGCTTCCAGGGCGACCCGGCGTCGGCGCTGCTGGAAACCCTCGACCCGGAACAGAACGTGGATTTCCTCGACCACTACCTGGACCTGCGCCTGGACCTGTCGAAGGTGCTGTTCATCTGCACCGCCAACACCCTGGACTCGATCCCCGGTCCATTGCTGGACCGGATGGAAGTGATTCGCCTGTCGGGCTATATCACCGAGGAAAAAATCGCCATCGCCAAGCGCCACCTGTGGCCCAAGCAGTTGGAAAAGGCCGGCGTCAATAAAAACCGCCTGAGTATCAGCGACGGTGCCTTGCGCGCGGTAATCGACGGTTACGCCCGGGAAGCCGGGGTCCGTCAGTTGGAGAAGCAGTTGGGCAAACTGGTGCGCAAGGCCGTGGTCAAGTTGCTGGACGCGCCGGACACGGCGATCAAGATCGGCAACAAGGATCTCGAAGCCTCGCTGGGCATGCCGGTATTCCGTAATGAGCAGGTGCTCTCCGGAGTGGGGGTAATTACTGGCCTGGCCTGGACCAGCATGGGCGGCGCCACCTTGCCGATTGAGGCGACCCGCATCCATACGCTCAACCGTGGTTTCAAACTCACCGGGCAGTTGGGTGAAGTGATGAAGGAATCGGCCGAGATCGCTTATAGCTACGTCAGCTCGCACCTCAAGCAGTTCGGTGGCGATCCGGAGTTTTTCGACAAGGCCTTTGTGCATCTGCATGTGCCAGAAGGCGCGACGCCGAAAGACGGCCCCAGCGCCGGGGTGACCATGGCCAGCGCGCTGCTGTCCCTGGCGCGCAACCAGCCGCCGAAAAAGGGCGTGGCCATGACCGGCGAGCTGACCCTGACCGGGCATGTGCTGCCGATTGGCGGGGTGCGGGAAAAGGTGATTGCGGCGCGGCGGCAGAAACTGTTCGAGCTGATCCTGCCGGAAGCCAACCGTGGCCATTTCGAGGAGTTGCCGGATTACCTGAAGGACGGCATCACGGTGCACTTCGCCAAGCGTTTCTCGGATGCGGCGAAGATTTTGTTCTAAACAATCGGAGCGGGGATTTCCCGCGAAGCTTTTGGTGACCTGGAGATCCCCTTCGCGGGCAAGCTCCGCTCCCACGGGATCGCGTCATACGCAAGATTTGTGTTCGACGAAAGATTGTGGGAGCGGTGCTTGCCCGCGAAGCTTTTGGTGACCTGGAGATCCCCTTCGCGGGCAAGCTCCGCTCCCACAGGATCGCGTCATACGCAAGATTTGTGTTCGACGAAAGATTGTGGGAGCGGTGCTTGCCCGCGAAGCTTTTGGCGGCAAGCACCTCCCCAACAGGACAGTATTCAGTCTTGATTCACAGGCATTAGTGCAACGCCAGCGTCACAGGTTATGCTCGGTCATCGCTGTAATAACTGGAGACACTATGACCTCGACTCGCCTGCTGCTGCCGTTAAGCCTCGCCTTGCTCGCCGCCTGTGCCCAGCAACCGCGGCAGAACCTGACGCTGGAAAAACAAAGTGACTGCCCGATGCAACTCAAGACCGGGCAGAACATGATCCTCAGCCTGCCCAGCAACCCCACCACCGGCTATCGCTGGGCCATCCAGGATTCGGCCGGCGGCGTGCTGAAAAGCCTCGGCCCGGAGGTCTATCACAATCCGGATGACAACGGCCTGGTGGGCAGCGGCGGGCAATCGACCTGGCGCTTCCAGGCCTTCGCCGTCGGCACCGGGCGCTTGCGCCTGACCTACCAGCAACCCTGGGAACCGGAAGCCACGCCGGCACAAAGTTTCGACTGCCCGATCACGGTGAACTGACATGCCTTGGCTGATCCTCGCGCTGATGGGCGCTGCCGCGTTCCTCTACGGCGTGAGCATCGAGCTGCCGATGCTGTGCCTGCTGACCAAACCGGTGCCGGTGCTGGTCCTGCTCGGCTGGTTGCACGATGCCCCGGTGACCGAGTATCGCCGCTGGATCGGCCTGGGCCTGATCTTTTCCCTGCTCGGCGATGTGCTGCTGGCCTGGCCGGGCGACCTGTTCGTGTTCGGCCTGGGCGCGTTCCTCGTCGCGCACCTGGCTTACCTCAAGGCTTACCTGGGCGACTGCCGTCGGCTCGCGCCGCTGCCCTTGTTGCTGGCCCTGCTGATCGGCGCCGGGTTGCTCGGCATCCTGATGTCCAAGGGCCTGGGCGACCTGCTGATCCCGGTCACGGTTTACGCACTGGCCATCAGCGCCATGCTCTGGCGCGCCCTGGCTCGCCTGGGCACCAATGTGCCCAAGCGCTCCGCGTTGTTGGCGGCCGCTGGCGCGCTGACCTTCGCCTTCTCCGACAGCCTGATCGGCATTGATCGCTTCGTGGTCAAGTTCGCCGCCGCGCCCTACCTGATCATCATTGCCTACTGGCTGGGGCAATGGGGCATTGCGGCCTCGGCCTTCAGCCAGAAGCCGCGCTGAACGCCGCCTGCTCTTCCGCTCTTCCGCTCTTCCGCTCTTCCGCTCTTCCGCTCTTCTGTAGGAGCGAGCTTGCTCGCGATGAACGCAAGAGCACCACTGACTTCCAGATACCCCGCGTTATCGTTGACGTCCATCGCGAGCAAGCTCGCGCCTACAGTTTTAGTTTTCGGGGCGTGCAGGCTTGGCGTTTTATCCGACAAAGCGCGCATCGCAGCGCCAACTTGGCTAAAATGCCGGCCTTTTCAGCATCCGCCGGAACCGCCGTGAGCAAAGAACCCGATCGCCTTTTCGCCCAGCCCCTGGCCCAGGTGCCGGACTTCGCCTTCAACGAAGACGTGGTGCGGGTCTTCCCCGACATGATCAAGCGCTCGGTGCCCGGCTACCCGACCATCGTCGAGAACCTCGGCGTGCTGGCCGCGCAATTCGCCCAGCCGCACAGCGTGCTCTACGATCTGGGCAGTTCCCTCGGCGCGGTGACCCAGGCCCTGCGCCGCCATGTGCGCAGCGACGGTTGCAAGGTCATCGCGGTGGATAACTCCGCGGCCATGGTCGAGCGCTGCCGCCAGTACCTCAATGGCCAGGACTCGATGTTCCAGGAGCTGCTGCCGGTGGAAGTGATCGAGGGCGATATCCTCGCCCTGGAATTCCAGCCGGCCTCGGTGGTGGCGCTGAACTTCACCCTGCAATTCATCGCCCCCGAACAGCGCCAGGCCTTGCTCGGGCGTATCCGCCAGGCCTTGCTGCCCGGCGGCGCGCTGATCCTCTCGGAAAAACTGCGCTTCAATGACCTCGAGGAGCATGCGCTGCTTACCGACCTGCACGTCGCCTTCAAGCGCGCCAATGGCTACAGCGAACTGGAAATTGCCCAGAAACGTAGCGCCATCGAAAACGTCATGAAACCCGACAGCCTCGAAGAACACCGCGAACGCCTGCTGGCGGCGGGTTTCTCGAAAGTCGTGCCCTGGTTCCAATGCCTTAACTTTGCCTCGTTGATTGCCCTGCCATGATTGATCTCTCGCCCCTCGCCCGCCGCCTGGCGGGCACCCCGTTGGCCGAATGGGCCCAAGGCCTGCAAGCGCAACTCGATGCCCGCATGGAAAAAGGTCATGGCGACCTGGAACGCTGGCAGAGTGCGCTCGATGCGCTGCCGAAGATCCAGCCGACACAGGTCGACCTGCTGCATGGCCTGACCCTGGACACTGACTGCGACGCCGCCACCCGCGCGCAGATGCGCACGGCGCTGATGGGCTTGTGCCCGTGGCGCAAAGGCCCGTTCGATCTGTTCGGCGTGCATGTCGACACCGAATGGCGCTCGGACTGGAAATGGTCGCGGGTCGCCCCGCACCTGGACCTCAAGGGCAAGCGCATTCTCGATGTCGGTTGCGGCAACGGCTACTACATGTGGCGCATGCTCGGCGCCGGCGCGGACACGGTGATCGGCGTCGATCCGAACTGGCTGTTCTTCTGTCAGTTCCAGGCGGTACAGCGTTATTTGTCAGCGCCGTCGGCTTGGCATCTGCCGTTTCCTTTCGAAGACCTGCCGGCCGAGCTGGAAGGTTTCGACACGGTGTTTTCCATGGGCGTGTTCTACCATCGGCGCTCGCCCATCGAGCATTTGCTCGCGCTCAAGGACTGCCTGGTCAAGGGTGGCGAACTGGTGCTGGAGACCCTGGTGGTGGAAGGTGACGAGCATCAGGTGCTGATGCCCGAGGACCGTTATGCACAGATGCGCAATGTCTGGTTCCTGCCGTCGGTGCCGGCACTGGAGCGCTGGTTGCGGCGTGCCGGGTTCAGCGAGGTGCGCTGCGTCGATGTGAGCGTAACCACGGTGCAGGAGCAACGCGGGACCGAGTGGATGAAGTTTCAGTCGCTGAGCGATTTCCTCGATCCGGAGGATCACAGCAAGACTATTGAAGGGTTGCCGGCACCGATGCGGGCGGTGATTGTCGCTCGTAAGTAGGCGGTGTCAGGTCTGGCCTCTTCGCGGGCAAGCTCCGCTCCCACACTGAGTCTTGAGTCGTACACAAAGCTTGCGCACGGCCCTGACCTCGTGGGAGCAGAACTTGTCGGGACGCCTCACCGCCGCGAAGAGGCCCTCAAGACAGGCACACACAACAGCCTTACTCAGGATTTGCTTCTGCGGGCCTTGAAGAACTCGCTGAGGATGGCCCCGCACTCCTCGGCCAGCACGCCGCCTTCGAACAACACCCGGTGATTGAGAAAGTCCTGGGTAAAGAACTGCCCCTGGCTCTGCACGATTCCAGCCTTGGGTTCCAGCGCGCCATAGACCACCCGCGCAATCCGCGAATGCACGATCAACCCGGCGCACATGCTGCACGGCTCCAGGGTCACGTATAGCGTACTGCCCGGCAGCCGGTAGTTATCGAGCGCCTGGGCGGCGGCACGGATGGCGACCATCTCGGCATGGGCACTCGGATCGCTGCCGCTGATCGGGCAATTGAAGCCGCGCCCAATGATCTCGCCATCCTGCACCAGCACCGCACCCACTGGCACCTCGCCCAGCAGCGCGCCCTCGGCGGCCAGCGCCAGGGCTTCACGCATGAAGTCCTGGTCGCGACTGCGGTCGATGATCGGCGCCGGCCGTATCTGACGCATCAAGCCACCTCGATGGCGGCCATCAGGCCGGTTTCCATATGGTCGATCACATGGCAATGGAACATCCACACCCCCGGGTTATCGGCGACCAACGCCAGCCGCGCCCGCTCGTTCTTGCCCAGCAGGTAGGTGTCGGTGAAGTATGGCGTGATCGCCTTGCGGTTCGAGGCGATGACCTTGAAGCTCATGCCATGCAAGTGGATCGGGTGCTGATACTGGGTCATGTTCTTCAATTCGAAAATATAGCTCTTGCCCTTCACCAACTTGGCGATAGGCCGGTCGGCGCAGGTCTTGTCGGTGATGTCCCAGGCCTTGCCATTGATCTGCCAGAGACTCGGTGGCCGGCCATTATCGACGTTCACTGAAACCGAGCCAACCCATTCGAAATTGAAGTTGAGCTTTTGCGCATTCGCCAGGTCCGGCTCCGCCACCGGATTGGCCGGCAAGGCCTTCGGCCAGTCGCCCGGTGTGTCGCTGGCGGCTACTGAACGAAAGGTCGCCAGACGCACCGGGCCGTTGCGCAGAGACAGTTCTTCACCGGCCGGCGGCGCCTTGATCGCCAGGCAGATGCGCATGCCCGGCCCCAGCCAGTACTCCTTGCCCAACGGCCGCGGTTCGACCGGGTTGCCATCCAGCGCATAGATCCGCGCTTCGACACCGGGGATATTGAGGCGGTAGGTCAGGGTGTTGTCGAGGTTGAGCAGACGCACCCGGGTGATCTGCCCGGCCGGTAAGTCGACCACCGCTTGCGGCACGCCATTGACGGTCGACAGGCGCCCCGCCGTTCCGCCACGAGCGGCTTCACGGGGAATGCTGAAAGGCACGAAGGCCCCCGCTTCATCGACGCGCCAGCTTTTCAGGCTCAAGGTGCGTTCGTGCTGGAAACCGCTGGGCTCGCGTTCTTCGACGATCAGCGGACCGACCAGGCCGCGCCCCAGTTCTTCACTGCTGTTGACGTGGGGGTGATACCAGTAGCTGCCGGCGTCCGGGACGCGGAACTTGTAGTCGAAATACTCGCCAGGCAACACTGGCAGTTGCGACACGTAGGGCACGCCGTCCATTTCCAGCGGCAAGCGGATACCGTGCCAGTGAATGGTGGTGGCCACCGGCAGGTGGTTGATAAAACGCACCCGTAGCCACTCACCCTGGCGCACTCGCAATTCGGTGCCCGGCGCCGACGGGCCGAAGGCCCAGGCCGGGGTTTGATGCCCGGCCACCAGTTCGACATCCAGGGGCGCGGCGATCAGTTCATAGTCATGGCCGGCATCAGCGTCGGCCATTTTCCCCAACCAGTAACGCGATGCACCGCCGGCGCCAACGCCCACCACTGCAAGACCGGCCAGTCCACCGAGTATCTGTCGACGGGTAAAGGACATGAACGCAACCACCTCACCAATTCAGCCGCGCGCCAGGGCGCGCAAAAGGCGAATACGATACACCCGCAGTTGCGAAACCGTAAGAGAATCAGTCCAGGCCCAACAACAAATGGGTCACGCCACCGGCCAATATCATCACTCCGACGACACCCGCCGCCCGTAGCGCCGACTGATCGACCCGGGCACTGTCATTCAAGGCCACGCGCATACGTGTCAGTGCCACGCGCTGGTGGGACTTGAGATTGCCCTCGCCGCCCAGGGCCGCGACGATCTCCGGGCGCAACGCCTCTTCTCCCGTGGCAACCGGCGTACTTGGCTGATCCGCCACCAGGTCCGGTGTCAGGGCTTTCCAGAACGCCCGCTGAAATTTCTCGAACATGTTCAGTTCTCCAGGACCCGCGGCTGCAGCGCCGTGGTGTGTTGATGAGCGAGCAAGGCTTCACGCACCTGCCCGGCATTTTCCAGACCGAGAATCCGTTGCGCCAGGGCCTGGCACTCGAGCAACTCGACCTCGCGGACCGCCGCCTTGATCGCCGGAATCAGCGGCACGCTGACCGACAGTTCATCCACCCCCAGGCCCAGTAACACCGGCACCGCCAGCGCCTCGGAGGCCAGCGCGCCACACACGCTGACCGGCTTGCCATGGGCATGGGCGGCTTTCACGGTGGTGGCGATCAAACGCAATACCGCCGGGTGCAGGCTGTCGGCCTGACTCGCCAGTTGCGGGTGATCACGGTCCATGGCCAGGGTGTATTGGGTCAGGTCATTGGTGCCGATGGAAAAGAAATCCACCTCGGCAGCGAACAGGTCGGCCATCAAGGCCGCCGCCGGCACTTCGATCATGATCCCCAGTTTCGGCAACGCCTTGAGGCCCAAGGCCAGGGCCTCATCCTCGAGGAACTGGCGCGCCTGCCGCAGCTCGGACAACTGGGTGATCATCGGCAGCATGATGTGCAGTTGCGTCAGCCCGGCACAGGCGAGAATCCCCCGCAATTGCTGACGCAGCAGTTCCGGGCGTTGCAGGCACAGGCGAATCCCGCGCATGCCGAGAAAAGGGTTGGCTTCACTGTCCATCGGCACGTAGGCCAGAGGCTTATCGCCGCCGACGTCGAGGGTCCGTACCACCAGATTGCGCTGCGGTCCCAAGGCGCGGGCAATCGCCGAATACGTGGCAGCCTGCTCCTCGACACTCGGCGCGCTCTGGCGCTCCAGATAGAGAAACTCGGAACGCAGCAAACCGACCCCTTCTCCGCCCAGGGTCAACGACTGCTCCACCTCTTGCAACGAGGCGACGTTGGCGGTGACCTCGAAATGATGACCGTCACGGGTGCGCGCCGCCTCGGCCGCCTGTTCCGTCTCGCGCTGGTGACGCTGGCGTTGTTGCTGGCGCTTGACCAGCAGGCGCTGCACATCAGCCTCTTCCGGCATCAGGTGCAGGCGCCCGAGGTCGGCATCGAGCAGCACCTGGGTACCGGCGGGCACCTTCAGGACCTCGGCGGGCAAGCCGCAAAGGGCCGGCAAGCCGAACGCCCGGGCCAGGATCGCCACATGGCTGGTGGCGCCGCCACCGACGGTGACGAAGCCGAGGACCTTGCGCGTATCGAGTCCGGCCGTTTGCGACGGGGTCAGTTGCTCGGCAATCAGGATCGCGTCGTCCGGCAGTTCGCTGACCCGCTCCTGGACCCCGAGAATCAGCCGCAGGACCCGCTGGCCGACGTCCTTCAGATCCAGCGCGCGCTCGGCCAGCAAGCTGCTGCCCAGGCGTTCGAACAATGCGCAGGTATCCTCGGTGACCTGGCGCCAGGCGAACGCCGCGCTTTTACCCTGGCTGAGCAGTGCCTGGGCCTGCTCCAGCAGACTCGGGTCTTCCAGCAATTCCTGATGTGCGCGAAAAATCTGCGCCTGGGCACTGCCCTCGGCGTTGTCCCGCAACAGCTGCAAGGCCTCGGTCGCCTGCTCCAGAGCCCGTTCGAGCGATGCGCGCTCATGGGGCTCATCGGCACCGAACTCCGCCACTTCCAGCCGCTGTTCGGCCACCTGCACGACCCGACCGAACGCCGATCCCGGCGACGCACAGACGCCGCGCAGCAAAGTCGGTGAAGACGCTTCGACCACCGCAGGAATATCGATCCTGGCCACCGGCTCGACCACTTCGCCGCAGCCGCCGGCCAACAGTGCCGCCAGCGCCTCGATGGCGGCCTGGGCATCGGCGCCCACCGCACTGACCTGCAACACGTCACCACGCACCGTCTGCAAGGCCATGATCGCCACCAGGGACTTGGCGTTCGCGCTGTCCTGGCGGCGATGCACGACGATGCTCGCGGCAAAGCCCTTGGCCGCCTGCGCCAGCACCGCCGCCGGGCGGGCATGCAGGCCATTGGCATTGGGCAAGGTCACCGGACTTGAGAACAACGCCTCGCCTTCCTCTTCCAGCGCCGGGCTCGCCGCTGCGGCGTTGTGCTCGATACGCAGCAGCGGCGCGCCGCTTTCAATCAAGCCACTGGCCGGTGCCAGCCGGGTGAATGTCTCGCCACTGACGACCAGCACCAGGGTCAGCAGGCTACGGGCGTGCAAGGCGATGTAGTCGACATCGAACTCGATCAGTGTCTGCCCGGCCGTCACCCGCTCGCCCTCGCGGACCCGGGCCGTGAAACCCTGGCCCTGCAGTTGCACGGTATCCAGGCCGATATGCATCAGCACCTGCACACCCTGGTCGTCGGTAATGCTGATGGCATGGCCGCTGGCCTGGAGATTGCTCACCACCCCGGCCAAGGGTGCACAGAGCACCCCGGACGTCGGGTCGATGCACAGGCCGTCGCCGATCATGCGACTGGAGAACACCGGATCAGGCACCTGATCCAGCTCGATCAGCACCCCGGACAGGGGCGCGAGCAGTTCCAGGGAAGGGGTTGCGGTCATGACATCACCTTTATCATTGTTCTTTGAAGCGCTGGCGCGGCGAAGGCCACGCCAGCATAGGGCTTATTTCCACCAATACTCGACCTGCACACCGAAATTGGAGCCATGCAGGGCACTGCCAAACGCACCGCTATCGGACAATGCCGAACCGGCGTCCAACTCATTGGCCGCGCGCTGGGCCGCCGCGTTCCAACTGGCATAGGTGTAGTAGACGCGCACTTCGGGGCGTGCCCAGAAGTCCGGGCCCTTGGGCGACCAGGTCGGGGCGAAGGTAAATTTGCTGAGCTTGCGGGTGCCGCCCGGGGCTTCGATCTGGTCGTGGCCCAGTTCGGTCACCAGCTTGAATTGCTCGGTAATCGCATAGGACGGGCGGACCCCGAGGGACATCCAGGTCTGGCCCTGACCGTCGGGACGAATGTCCTTCTGGTACACGGCCTCGATCTGCCCGCCGAAGCGCGGTGTCACCTGCCAGTCGAAAAACTCGACCGCGCGGTAGCTCTTGTTGCTGGTGTCCAGGCTGGTGTCGCCGGTGTAGCCCAATCCGGTACCCGGCCCTTCGCCGTATTGCAGGGCGAACTTGTTCTTGCCGCCGAGGAAACTCTTCTGCACATGCTGCGCGGTGACGGCCCAACCCTGGTGGGTATCACGGCGATTCGGGGCATCGAGGTAACTGACACCGAACTCCAGCTCGCCATCGGGATTGACCTTGAAGCCGGAGACGTTGACGTCGTGACGGTTGATATAGTCCTTCTGGTACAGGTTGTCCTTGCGCGAGAAGGCGTAGCTGTATTTCAAGTCGCCGATCTTCACGTCCTCGATACCGCCACCGGTGCCGCTCTGGTTCCAGTAGTAGAAGTCGGAGATATGGATGTCGTTACGCTTGTAGTAGCGGCGCCCGGCCCACAGCGAACCGCCATTGAGCGAAGGCAGGTTCGACCACTGGGCATACATCTGCGGCATGCGCACCGTGCCGTTGTCGCCGTCGAAACTGGGATTGTGATCGTACTTGTTGTAGAGCGAGGCCATCCCGTCGACGCTGAACACCGAGCCGTCATCAAGGGTCAGCAAGTCCTGGCGCAACTCCAGCTCCGCGTACTGTTCGCACTCGTTGCCCAGGCGATATTTGGACTCGGCGCCAGGCAAATGGAAACAGCTTTGCGTACCGCTGTTGGCCGAACTGCCCATGCCGCTGCGCAAATAGCCGGCGAACTCCAGGGCCTGGGCCGAGAACGGCAATCCCAGGCACAAACAAGACACCGCAAGACGACGATTTATTGTTGTTTTCATTGGCTCCCCCATTATTTTTATTGTGTAGTGCTTCTTGATTATCGGGCGCGGCTCCCCCGCGCACGATCTGATGCGAACTGCATTGAGCGAACGAAACGTCTTACTTTTCTGACAGGTGCAACACAAAGGACTCGTAAGGTTTCAGTGACAGATGTCGGCTACGCGGCAAGCCGTCGTCGTAGTTGCCGATCACCAGGCGCTGGCTCTGGCCGTCGATGAAAACGCCTTCGGGCAATTCGACTGCGCAAGGCTCGGCATAGAAGTTGTTCACCACCAGCAGTCGTTCACCCTGGCCTTCCCGCACGTAGGCCCAGACCCGTGGATGTTCGGGCAGCAACTGGCGGTAGACGCCGTCCACCATCAGCGCTTCGTTGCGCCGCAAGCTGACCAGGGCCCGGTAGTGATGCAGCACCGAGCTGGCATCGTCGAACTGCTTGTCGACGTTGATCAGCGCGGCGTTCGCCGGCACCTCGATCCAGGGCTGCGCGCTGCTGAAACCGGCATTCGGCCCGGCGCTCCATTGCATCGGCGTGCGCCCGTTGTCCCGGGACTTTTGCATGATCGCCGCCATGCCCAGGGCTTCGGACTCGCCGGCTTCGCGCTTGAGCCGATAGATGTTCAGGGTTTCGACATCGCGGTACTGCCCGATGGACTCGAAGCCCGGATTGGTCATCCCCAGTTCTTCACCTTGATAGATGTACGGGGTGCCCTGGAGGAAATGCAACGCGGTGGCGAGCATCTTCGCCGAGACGTCCCGGTATTCACCCTCATGACCGAAGCGCGAGACCACCCGCGGCTGGTCGTGGTTACACCAGAACAGTGCATTCCAGCCGCCACCGGCCTGCATGCCGGTCTGCCAGTCGGAGAGGATGCGCTTGAGTTCGAGGAAATCGAAATCGGCGCGGACCCATTTCTCCATGTTCGGGTAATCGACCTTCAGGTGGTGAAAGTTGAAGGTCATCGACAGTTCGCGGGACTCCGGATTCGAATAACGAATGCAATGCGCAAGACTGGTGGAGGACATTTCGCCGACGTTGATCAGGTCATGGCCCTCGAAGACTTCGCGGTGCATTTCCTGCAGGTAGTCGTGCACGTTCGGACCGTCGGTGTAGAAACGACGACCGTCGCTGGCGTCCTCGGGGAAGTCGGCGGGCTTGGAGATCAGGTTGATCACGTCCAGGCGGAAACCGCCGACGCCCTTGTCACGCCAGAAACGCATCATCTTGAACACTTCCTGGCGCACCTTGGGATTGTCCCAATTCAGGTCGGCCTGGGTGTGGTCGAACAGGTGCAGGTAGTACTGGCCGGTCTGGGCCTCGTACTCCCAGGCATTGCCGCCGAACTTCGACTGCCAGTTGTTCGGCTGGTCGCGCCAGATGTAGAAGTCGCGGTATGGGTTGTCGAGGCTGCTGCGGGCCTGGCGAAACCATTCGTGCTCGATCGAGGTGTGGTTGACCACGATATCGAGCATCAACTTGATGCCACGCTTGCCGGCTTCGGCGAGCAGCAGGTCGCAGTCGGCCATGCTCCCGTAGCTCGGATCGATGGCGTAGTAGTCGCTGATGTCGTAGCCATTGTCGCGCTGCGGCGAGCGCAGGAACGGCGTGATCCACAGGCAATCGACGCCCAACCACTTGAGGTAGTCGAGCTTGTCGACCACCCCTAGCAGATCGCCGGTGGCCTGGCCTGAGTGGCTGTAGAAACTTTTCGGGTAGATCTGGTAGATCACCGAACGCTGCCAGTCTTGCATGGGTACTCCTGATACTTTCAGTAAACTTGAGCCTGCGGCCTCATGAACACCGCGAACCTGTAGGAGCAGAGCTTGTGTGGGAGCGGAGCTTGCCCGCGAAGCTTTTAGCGTCCTCACAGCCGCCTTCGTCGGAACGCCGTCGAACCAAGCTCAGTTCCTACAGATACCGCGTTCGCAAGCCCTGCTTCCTATACAGTTCCGGCTCAGGCGACGCGGTAGCCGGGCCGGATGATCTTCATGCTCAACCCGCAAGTCAGCACGAACGGCACGACCATCGCGATGCCCATGCCGACGATGAACATCGGGATGTACTGCGGAATGATCGAGATGAAGCCCGGCAAGCCGCCGACGCCGATGGCCGAGGCCTGGATCTTGTTCAGCGAGAGGAAAATGCTGCCCAGTGCCGAACCGATCAGCGCGGCATAGAACGGAAACTTGTAGCGCAGGTTGACGCCGAACATCGCCGGCTCGGTGATGCCGAAGTAGGCGGAGATCGCCGAGGTCGACGCCATGCTGCGGTCCCGTGCATTGCGGCTCATGTAGAACACCGCCAGTGCCGCGCTGCCCTGGGCCAGGTTGGACATGACGATCATCGGCCAGATGAAGGTGCCGCCCTGGGTAGCGATCAGTTGCAAGTCCACCGCGAGGAACATGTGGTGCATGCCGGTGATCACCAGTGGCGCGTAGAGCAGGCCGAAGATCGCGCCGCCGAGCACCGGCGCCACATCGAACAGCATGACCACACCCTGGGTGATCAGGATGCCCAGGTGACGGGTCACCGGACCGATGACCGCCAGGGCCAGCACGCCGGTGACGACGATGGTGGTGATGGGCACCACCAGCAATTGAATGGCATTCGGCACCCGCGCCCGCAGCCATTTCTCGATCACGCTCATGACATAGGCGGCCATCAGGATCGGCAGGATCTGGCCCTGGTAGCCGACCTTCTCGATCCGGAACCAGCCGAAGATGTTGAAGTACGGCAGGCTCTGGCCGTCCAGGCCGGCGACCGCCTTGCCGTAGTTCCAGGCGTTGAGCAGGTCGGGGTGCACCAGCATCAGGCCGAGCACGATGCCGAGGATTTCGCTGCCGCCAAAGCGCTTGGCCGCCGACCAGCCGACCAGGGCCGGAAGGAACACGAAGGAGGTGTTGGCCATCAGGTTGATCAAGCTCCACACGCCGTCCAGCGACGGGTAGGCCTCGAGCAAGGTCTTGCCCTCGATAAACATGCCCTTGGCGCCCATGAGGTTGTTCACCCCCATCAGCAGGCCGGCAATGATCAGCGCCGGCAGGATCGGCATGAACACATCGGAGAACACCCGCACCAGACGCTGCATGGCGTTGGTTTTGTCAGCGCCCTTCTGCTTGACGTCGGCGATGGTCGAGGCGGCCAGCCCGGTGATTTCGCGCAAGGCGGCGTAGACACGCTCAACCTCCCCCGGGCCGATAACGATCTGGAACAAGCCGCCGGTGAAGAAAGTGCCTTTCACCAGGTCGATATTGGCCAGCGCGGCCTTGTCGACCAGGCTCGGGTCCTTGAGGGCCAGGCGCAGACGGGTGACACAGTGAGCGGCCTGCTCGAGGTTTTCAGCGCCACCGAGGCCTTGCAGCAGCTCGCGGGCGATATTCGGATAGTCGTGGCTCATGCTTTTCTTCCACTGGTTCTTGTTATTGGAGGGTGTTGCCAGCACACAGGAATGAAAAATACTCGTCTGTACGAGTTAAAGCAATAACTCGTACAGACGAGTTTGGGGTTTATCGGTAAAAGATCCGACAAATGGACAAAGTTTCGACCTGCCCTTAAGGTTCAAGGTCCCAGGACATCGCGTCGGCTACCCTGTTGGCGAGTACTTTCGATCCAGAGCGACCAGCATGAGCAAATACAACCAGATCTACAGTGATCTGCTTGCCAGCATTACCACAGAGCAATTGGAAAAAGGCGCCCGGCTGCCGTCGGAAACCGAACTGATGGAAAGCTACCAGGCCAGCCGGGGCACCGTGCGCAAGGCCATCGAGCAATTGCAGGAGCGCGGTTTCGCGCAGAAGATCCATGGCAAGGGCACCTTCGTGCTGTCCCGCAGCCCGATCGAGTTTCAATTGGGCGGCATCGTCAGCTTCCAGGAGGCCCATTCCAGCCTTGGCAGCAATATCAGCACCGAAGTGGTGGAGTTCAGCGAGATCGCCCTTGAGGGTTCGCTTCAGGAGCGCCTGGACGCCGAGCCGGGCAGCCCGGTGATTCGCATCAAGCGGGTGCGGCGCATCGACGGCAAGCGGATCATTCTCGACATCAACTATTTCGTCGCCGACCGGATCCCAGGCCTGACCCGGGAAATCGCCGAACAGTCGATCTATGCCTACATCGAAAAAACCCTGCAACTGAGCATCAGCTTCGCCCAGCGCACCATCGAGGCGGCCCGCTGCAGCCGGGACGACCTGCTGCACCTGGACCTGGATGGGGCCAGTCATGTAATCGTGGTGAAGAACCAGACGTTCCTGCAGGATGGCCGGCAGTTTGAATACACCGAATCGCGGCACACCCTGGACAAGTTCTACTTTTCCGACGTGGCAAGACGCTGAGTCGGCGCCCTGCCATGGCTCACAGCACCAGCGCCAGCCACTCGGGGTTGACCGCCCCAAGCTTGCTGGAGGCTTTCGTGAGATTGATATCCTGGGCCACCTGCGCGGTTTCAATCATTCGGGGCTCAAGGTCATAGCCCCGACCTTCGAGCCAGCCCAGGACTTCCGCCAGGTGCCAGACCGAAGCGCTGCCTTCGTGGACCGCCAACGGAAATGAAGCCCCATGACTGAGCATGAGTTTGCGCATGTTCTGCCGCGAAACGCCGACGATATCGGCTATATCCGAAAGGCCGACCAGGTCGGGCACAACCTCTATGAGACGCGCATCGGGGATAGCGCGCTTGACGTCCTGCAAAGCGCTAAGCAATGCCTGAGCGGCGCTGTCGGCGTCTCGGGAGAACTTCAGCGCCAGCCTTCCAGGGATTCCGCAGCCGATCAGCGAGTCATCGCAACCGCACTCATACAAGAGCTCGATCAATACATCCGGATCGTTGTTCTGTTCCGAGAGCTGGTACCTCAGGGTGAATTCATACTCCATGGTTCTACTCCTTGGGTGACGCGATTCGGGGATCGCCATTGGCGTGATTGATGACACAGCCATCAACCACCCGCTGCAAGTTGCAGGCATGGCTGACCAGATTACGCGGCGTACTCCAAATGCTGGTAATACAGTGATCCTGGCAACGACACAGCCCACTGTTAAGCGGGCAGTACATCCTGCCCCAGGCATGCGAACCGCCCACCTTGATTCGCCAGCCAAGTTCCTCTGCATGACGCAGAACCTTCTCGATCTCCTTGATCGGGTGTCTTGCTCTAGCCATCCATAGCCTCCAGTCTTGCTCCAAGCGCATAGGTTGTCAACTGACAACCAAATCCATTTATCGACAAAAAATGACACTCCCGGCACTTCAATTCAGTGCCGGTTTCTTGAGTGTAGGGAGGGATGGCGTCGAGGCTGAGCGAGGTATTTACGAGGTGTTGCGAAGGCCGGATGAACGCTGTTTCGTATACGGGCCGTCAGCGCAAATCAGCACGCAGCTCACGCACGCCGCGCCCGAGTCGTCGGCGCAAGAGCGTACGTAGCGTGGCTCCGTCTTCGTAACCGACTTCGGTGGCAATCGCTTCAATGTCGAGCCCACTGCCATGCAGCAGCGATTGCGCGCGTTCGACCCGCAGATCCTGAAAATAGGCCAGCGGTGACTTGCCCAGCACTTCCTGGCAACGACGCTGCAAAGTCCGTGTACTGACCGCCAGCGCACTCGCCGCTTCCTGCAACGAAAAGCCGGCCTTCAGATGATCGCGGGCCCAGCGTTCGAACAGCTGGATCAACGGATCGGCCTGGGCCAGATGGTTGGGGATGATGTAAGGCGCCTGCAGCGAACGAATATCGGCCAGCAGGTAACGTGAAACCAGGGCCGACAACTCCGGGCTCGCCGAGCGGATCAACCAGAGGACCAGGTCGAGATGGCCCATTGCGGCGCCAGCGGTCACACCGATGTCCGTGGGCACGAGCATACGCGACTCGTCGAGCAGCACCCGCGGATAACGTTGCCGAAACAGCGGCGCCAGCGACCAGGTCGTCGTCGCCTGCCGATCATCGAGCAGACCGGCCTCCGCCAGCAGGAAGGTACCGATACAGGCCGCGGCAATCCGTACGCCTTCGCTGTGCCAGGTGCGCAGTTGCGCCATGGCCCGTTTCACATCGGCCCGATCAAGGGCGGGGATCAGCCGATCCGGAGTGATCGTATTCAGTGCCGGCACGATCACCCAATCCGGCTTCAGATCCGGCGTGATGGCTTGTACGGGAATCGTGAAGCCCTGGCCGGAGCGCACCCGTTTGTTCACGCCGACGGTTGAGACCTCGAAACGCGGTGCTCCGCCCGTCAGGAGGGACGCGAGCCCATTCGCCGCCCGGAGCGAATCGAGCGTCACCGCGAGCCCGGTATCGAATAATCCATCAAGAGCGAGGACTGAAATGCGCATGGCGTAAATGACCATAAAGTTGTCATTTGTGATGATAAGGTTTTTGGCCGGCGAGGACTACTGTGCTCTCCATTGCGCAACGCAATGAACGTCAATCCAGGAGATACACATGAAAGTCCTAGCCATCGCCTCGATCAACCAGCCACTCACCCCGGAGCAACGCCAGCAGATCATGCCGAGCGAAGTACCGGCTACGCTCAAGCTCTATCTCGACGGCAAGATCGAACAGTTCTGGTTCCGCCAGGACAAGCCCGGGGTGATCTTCCTCATGAACGTCGAAACTCTCGAAGAGGCCAAGGCGGCGGTGGAATCGCTGCCACTGACGGCGGGCGGTTTTGCCGAGTATGAGTTGATGCACGTCGGTCCACTCGCCCCGCTCGGCTTGCTGCTGCAGGGCAAGTAAACACAGGAGGCACCGAGACTTTCAAAAAGCAGTGGGGGGTAGCCGTCAAAAGGCTACCCAATCACAGGAATTTGTTACCCCCCCACAGCTCTTCAACGACAGATGCACATTTGTTATCGATTCAAACCGCGTCCCAATAGGGCGGGCTCCCAAATGCCTCACGAAGCCAGTCCGCCAGTGCCCTGAGCTTCGCCGAGGGATGCTGACCGTCAGGATGTGCGATATAGATGAACTCCTGCTCAGCCTCTATGCCGATATCGATTTTCGCCAGGGAGCCGGCCTTGAGGGCCTCGCCGACAATAAACTGCGGCAGCAAGGTAATGCCCAGACCGGCCACCGCCGCATCCCGCATCAGGTCCCCATTGTTGAGCACCAAATCGGACCGCCCATGGACGATGAGGGTGTGTCCTTGCTGCATGAAACGCCAATCCGCACCACCGCGATTCGAGTAGAAAATACCTCGATGCCCTTCCAGCTCAGCAGGCGTGGTCGGCTTGCCATTGCGCGCCAGGTATTCCGGCGACGCTACAAGGACACGCCGGCTGGTGGCCAACGTCCAGGCCACAAGATAGCGATCCTGGATCACGCCGTGCCGCACGATGGCGTCAAACCCGTCAGCGGAGGGGTCCACCCGACGATCATTCAAATCCAGCGTGATCTGTATATCCGGGTGCTGCGCCATAAAGGGGTACAAGGCCGGCCCAAGATGCATTCGCCCAAATGTCACAGGGGCCGAGATCCGCAGCGAGCCGGAAAGCGTGTCCCGACGCTTGGACATGGCGGCTGACGCCTCCTCGACCTCCTTTACAATTCGGATTGCGCGCCCCAGAAACTCATGCCCGTCTTCAGTCACTGAAATTTTGCGAGTCGTTCTCTGAAGCAGGCTGGTGCCCAGCTCTTTTTCGAGCTCGGCAATTCGATCGCTCACCACGGATCGGGATACACGGAGCCTGAGAGCGGCTTCAGTCAGAGACTTGCATTCGGCGACCATCACAAAGGTCGCAATTCCATCGAGCTTCATGATTGTTCGGTTTTTCCGAAATCCTGATCAGGAATTCGAAGGCTACTCCTTCAAATTGCCCAGGGCCACACTGGCGTCACTCCCTCGGGCTAACAGTGATCGCCAAGTGGCCATCCCCGCAGGGTTAGGAGTCCATCATGCTCAAATACTTTGCCGCGACTGCAATCGCATTGGCTCTGGCCCTGCCGGCAGCCGCCGAAGTCCGGCCATTCCCCAAGTCATTCCACGCCCAAGAGATTCAAGCCAACGGCGCAACCCTCCATGTCGTGAGTGGCGGACAAGGTTCAGCGGTCGTACTGATCCACGGCTTCGGTGACACCGGCGATATGTGGTCTCCACTGGCGACCGAGCTGGCCAAGACCCATACCGTGGTCGTACCCGACCTGCGTGGCATGGGGCTGTCGTCTCATCCTGAAGGGGGTTACGACAAATGGAACCAGGCGGCGGATATCCGCGCCGTGCTGGGCAAGCTGGGGATCGACCATGCCGCGATTGTCGGGCATGACATCGGCACCATGGTCGCCTACGCCTATGCCGCTCGCTACCCGGACAAGACTGACCGTTTGGTCGTGATGGATGCCCCGGTACCGGGTATCCCGCCGTGGGACCAGATCGTACGGATGCCTGCGCTGTGGCATTTCAACTTCGGAGGGAAGGATGCCGAACGTTTGGTTGCTGGTCGCGAACGCATTTATCTGGATCGATTCTGGAACGAGTTCGCCGGCGATCCCGCGAAAATCGACGAAGCGACCCGCCAGCACTACACCCGGTTCTATGCTCGCCCAGGTGCAATGCATTCGGCATTCGCGCAGTTCCTGAGTATCAACCAGGACGCGGAGCAGAACCAGAAGGTGATGGGTAACAAGCTGAACATGCCAGTGCTGGCAATAGGGGGCGCCAAGTCCTTCGGCGCGAACGAAGCCATCGTGATGCGCAATGCCGCCACCGATGTCACCGAAGTGGTGATTCCCGATGCGGGTCACTGGCTGATGGAAGAGGCGCCGGTGCCGACGATTGCGGCGATCAAAGGTTTTATCAAGTAAGCCTTTGCTTCTTACCTAATCGGAACCCATTTCAAGGAGATAACGCGCGACCCTCAAGCCGCGCGTCCGGCACCCTGGTTACAGGTACTGGTTACTCCCACTCAATCGTCGCCGGCGGCTTGCTCGACACGTCGTAGGTGACGCGGGAGATGCCTTCGATCTCGTTGATGATCCGGCCACTGACGGTTTCCAGCAGCTCGTACGGCAGGTGCGCCCAACGGGCGGTCATGAAGTCGATGGTTTCCACCGCACGCAGGGCCACGACCCAGGCGTAACGACGGCCGTCACCGACCACACCCACCGATTTCACCGGTTGGAACACCACGAACGCCTGGCTGACCTTGTGGTACCAGTCGGCCTTGCGCAGCTCTTCGATAAAGATATGGTCAGCGCGACGCAGCAGGTCGGCGTACTCCTTCTTCACTTCACCGAGGATCCGCACGCCCAGGCCCGGGCCCGGGAACGGGTGACGGTAGACCATGTCGTACGGCAGGCCGAGCTCCAGACCAAGGCGACGGACCTCGTCCTTGAACAGCTCGCGCAGCGGCTCGACCAGCTTGAGGTTCATCTCTTCCGGCAAGCCACCCACGTTGTGGTGGGACTTGATCACATGGGCCTTGCCGCTTTTCGCGCCAGCCGACTCGATCACGTCCGGGTAGATGGTGCCCTGGGCCAGGTACTTGATGTTGTCCAGCTTGTTGGACTGGGCATCAAACACGTCGATAAAGGTGCGACCGATGATCTTGCGCTTCTTCTCCGGATCGGACTCGCCGGCCAGGTTGTTCAGGAACTGCTCTTCGGCGTTGGCGCGGATCACCTTGACGCCCATGTTTTCGGCAAACATGGCCATCACTTGCTCGCCTTCGTGCAGGCGCAGCAGGCCGTTGTCGACGAAGACGCAAGTCAGTTGGTCGCCGATGGCCTTGTGCAGCAATGCAGCCACCACCGAGGAGTCCACACCGCCGGACAGGCCCAGCAGGACGTTGTCGGTGCCGACCTGGGCACGGATGTTGGCGATGGCGTCTTCAGCGATCTTCGACGGCGTCCACAGTGCTTCGCAGCCGCAGATATCGAGGATGAAGCGCGACAGGATGCGGCCGCCCTGCTTGGTGTGGGTCACTTCCGGGTGGAACTGCACACCGTAATAACCCAGGTCGTCGTTGAACATGCCGGCAATCGGGCAGCTCGGGGTGCTGGCCAGGACATGGAAGTCGGCCGGCATCCGGGTGACCTTGTCACCGTGGCTCATCCAGACGTCGAGGCCGAACAGGCCGTCGGCGTCGACGTGGTCTTCGATGCCATCCAGCAGGCGGCTCTTGCCGACCACATCGACACGGGCGTAACCGAACTCACGCAACTCGGAACCTTCGACCTTGCCACCCAACTGCTCGGCCATGGTCTGCATGCCGTAGCAGATACCGAAGACTGGAACCCCCAGGTCAAACACGGCTTGCGGGCAGCGCGGGCTGTCGGCTTCGTGCACGGACTCGGGACCGCCGGCGAGGATGACGCCTTTGGGAGCGAATTCGCGAATCGCTTCATCGTCCATGTCGAACGGATGCAGTTCGCAGTACACGCCGATTTCACGCACGCGGCGGGCGATCAGCTGGGTGTACTGGGAACCGAAGTCGAGGATCAGGATGCGGTGGGCGTGAATGTCGAGGGCCATGAGTCATTCTCGTCTGTGAAATCAGAAACAACACGGGGCTGTCATCAACAGCCCCGGTTCAAATTCGTCAATCGCCTCCCGACCTCGGCCAGGAGGCGATCACTATCAACCTACGCGATAGTTTGGAGCTTCCTTGGTGATCTGCACGTCGTGAACGTGAGATTCGGCCATGCCGGCACCGGTGATACGCACGAATTCAGGCTTGGTGCGCATTTCTTCGATGTCGGCGCTGCCGGTGTAACCCATCGAGGAACGCAGGCCGCCCATCAGTTGATGGACGATGGCGCTCAGGGAGCCCTTGTAGGGTACGCGCCCTTCGATGCCTTCCGGTACCAGCTTCTCGGCACCCGCGGAGGAGTCCTGGAAGTAGCGGTCGGAGGAACCCTGGGATTGCGACATCGCCCCCAGCGAACCCATGCCGCGGTAAGCCTTGTAGGAACGGCCCTGGAACAGTTCGATTTCGCCCGGAGCCTCTTCGGTACCGGCGAACATCGAGCCCATCATCACGCAGGAAGCACCGGCGACGATGGCCTTGGACAGGTCACCGGAGAACCGGATACCGCCGTCGGCGATCAAGGGTACGCCGGTGCCTTCAAGGGCGGCGGCGACGTTGGCGATGGCGCTGATTTGCGGTACGCCGACACCGGCAACGATCCGGGTAGTGCAGATCGAGCCAGGGCCGATACCGACCTTGACCGCATCCGCGCCCGCTTCGGCCAGGGCCTTGGCGGCCGCGCCGGTGGCGATGTTGCCGCCGATCACCTGGACTTCCGGGAAGTTCTGCTTGACCCAGCGAACGCGGTCGATCACGCCTTTGGAGTGACCGTGGGCGGTGTCGACCACCACCACGTCGACACCGGCATTGACCAGTGCGGCCACGCGATCAGCGGTGTCTTTACCGGTGCCGACCGCGGCGCCGACACGCAGACGACCTTGGTCGTCCTTGCTGGCCAACGGGTAAGCCTTGGATTTTTCGATGTCCTTGACGGTCATCATG
The DNA here is from genome assembly GCF_059420225.1 of Pseudomonas sp. GW821-FHT04D07. NCBI lineage: Bacteria > Pseudomonadati > Pseudomonadota > Gammaproteobacteria > Pseudomonadales > Pseudomonadaceae > Pseudomonas > Pseudomonas sp. GW821-FHT04D07. Next base: position 247,597 of record NZ_JBWKTH010000004.1, on the reverse strand, counting down.
CCCTTGAGGGCGAACTTGTCGTCGACGATCAGCACTTTTTCCAGACGGTGCTTGTGCAGCAAATCGCGGACTTCGTGCTTGTTGGCGCCTTCGCGGACCGTGACCAGGCGCTCTTTAGGCGTCATCACTTCACGAACCGGGACATCCATGCGGGTTTCAAAACGCACGTCACGGGAAGTGACGATACCGACCAGGTCGCCGTCATGCAGCACCGGCACGCCGGAGATGTTGTGCATGCGGGTCAGTTCGAGCAGTTCACGCACCGTGGCATCGGCCTCGATGGTGATCGGGTCCTTGACCACGCCGGCTTCGAACTTCTTGACCTTGCGCACTTCGGCAGCTTGCTGCTCGATGGTCATGTTCTTGTGGATGATGCCGATACCGCCTTCCTGGGCCATGGCAATGGCCAGACGGGCTTCGGTCACGGTGTCCATGGCGGCGGAAACCAGCGGAATATTCAGCTCGATGCCACGGGTAAGGCGGGTCTTGAGACTGACTTCGTTAGGGAGTACCTCGGAATAACCGGGCACTAGGAGAATGTCGTCGAAGGTCAGAGCTTCTTGGCTGATACGCAGCATCGCGGGGGCTCCCGAGCGGGAAAATGGAAGCGCGCCATTATACTCAGATGGACCCCTGGGCTCAATGTAAACCTTGGCTTATTTAAAGCTGCACTTTCACCCAGGCTACCGGCTGATCCAGCCAGTCGGCGAACTCGTCGAGAAAACTCTGCTTGAAGCCGGCTTCAGCCCAGTTGTTGAAGATAAAGCCCAGATTGGAAAAAGCGCACTCCTGCAGGAACAGAAAGCCGTTGATATCGTCTTCATGACCGCACAGCGGGCAGATAAAGTTCTCGGTGCGCCCCGGCATCCAGTCTTCTAGGCTGTCGAACAACGCCTCGCCAACTTCCTTGCGGCACTCGGCGCAGCCCGCCTCTTCGAGAAAGCCCTTGGCCGGGGTATAGATGCAGCGTTTGGTGACGATCTCCAGGCCGTTGATCGGCTCGTGGAACGGCAATGCATCGGGGTGCAGGACCACGCTGGCGGCGCCCGGGGCAATAGCGTGGGCCATGCGGTTGCCGGTGCGCCCGCAGGTGCTCAGTTGTTCCTCGACGATGTTCTTGCGCACCAGCCAGCGCACGATGGCCCGGGCCCGGGCTTCGTGGACCGGCAAGGTGGAAATCTTCGGGACGATGATGCTTTGCGAATTCATGGGTACGGCCTGGAGCGTTTGCGACCCGGCAGCTTAATCCCTGAAACCCCGAGGTCAAGTGCTGAAGTAACGGGTGATCAGGGCAATCCCACTGGCCAGCACCAGCCAGGTCACCAGGCGCACGAAGGCTTCACGCGACAGCCGGCGGGTCAAACGCCTGCCGATCCAGAGGCCCAGCGCCATCGCTGGCAGCAAACACAGCGCCAACATCAATAAGGGTAGCTCGGCATAGACCCCGGCGATCACGAACAGCGACAGACGCACCACCGTGCTGCAACTGATCAGCGCACTTTGCGTGGCTCGGGCCGCGTCCTTGGGCAAGCGGCTGTTGAGGTAGATCGCATAAAGAAAGCCGCCACTGCCAAACAGTGCGCCGAACATCCCGCCCACCGTGCCCATGGGCACCGCCCACCCGACGGCCAGTTGCGTCGGCCGCACCTTCACCAACAGGCTGTAGACCGCATAGGCGCTGATAAACAAACCCATCAGCAGCAACAGGATGTCGGACTTGAGATTCAACAGGAAGATCACCCCCAGGGTGCAGCCCACCGCCATGCAGGGTAGCAACCGCAGCAATTCGGGTTTGGCCACATCCTTGCGCGAAGGCAGCAGATTGCCAAAGGCCGCGACAAAATCCAGCAGCACCAGCAGGGGGACGATTTTCGACAGCGGCATAAACAGGATCAGGATCGGCCCCGCCAGCAGCGCCGTGCCGAAACCCGCCACGCCGAAGACGATATAGGCCAGGGCCACACCCAGCTCCACCACCAACCAATCGGTGGCGCTGAACGGCCACTGGTTCAACAGTGCAACAAGACTCATGAAGAACACTTCCACAATGGGTTCGATTGACTTTAGCCAGTGCCGAGCCTTGCGACTAATATATTCAAAGCCCGACACCCATCTCGAAAAGGCATGACTCGTGATTTCCACCCGCCAATTGCGCTACTTCGTCGAGATCGCCGAATCCGGCAGTTTCAGCGCTGCTGCCGAACGCCTGTTTATCGCGCAGTCGGCCTTGAGCCGGCAAATCAAGGAACTGGAAAACCATTTGCAGACGCCCTTGTTCGAACGTACGGCGCGCCAGCCGAGGCTGACCGCGGCCGGCGAGGCCTTTTATCCGCGGGCGCGCAATCTGCTGAGCGAACTGAACAAGGCCAGCGAACTGGCGACCCAGGTGGGTAAAGGGCAGCTGGGCACCTTGCGCCTGAGTCATTCCAGCACGGTGCCGATGAGCGGTCGATTGCTGCGGGCGATCGGTCATTTTCTGGCGCAGAGCCCGGGCGCGTCGATGGATATCGTCAAGCTGTCCTCCGAAGCCCAGCTCGAAGAACTCGCCGAGGGGCGGCTGGATATCGGCCTGTTGCGCCTGCCGGTACTGCGCCAACGCGAGGGTGTGCAGATCCTGCCGCTGTTCAGCGAGCGCCTGCTGCTGGCGGTACCGCCGAATCATCCGCTGGCGGGTTCGACCGAGGCCGTCGACCTGGCGAGACTGAAAGATGAAGCCTTTATTTCCATTCCCCATCCGCAGCGCGGTGGTTTGAGTTATCTCTCGGCTGAATTGTGCATGCGCCAGGGTTTCTTTCCCCGGGCGGCGCGAGTGGTGTCGCGCAAGACCACCCAGTTGCAGTTGATCCAGGCCGGATTCGGTATCGCGCTGCTGCCCGAGTCGATGCGGGACATCGCCCCGACGAATATCCATTTCCTGCCCCTCAAGGATCCGGATTGCCAGAGCACCCTGGCCCTGGCCTGCCGCCAGGACCCGACACCGCTGGTGGCGCAGTTTGTCGAGCGGTTCGGCGAAGACCTCCAACGCCCTTGAAAACACCACGAACCTTGTAGGAGCAGGGTTTATGTGGGAGCGGAGCTTGCCCGCGAAGCTTTTAGCGTCCTCACGGCCGCCTTCGCGAGCAAGCTCTGCTCCCACATTGGATCCAGGTTGCACACAAAATCTGCGTTCGACGACATAACGTAGAGATTGGCAACCGAATGCCTTTATCATGCCGCCCATGATTAAAGATCCCTTTTCACGCCTGGGCCTCGACCGCGAAGTCCTCACTGTCAGCCAGCTCAACGGCCGCGCCCGGGTGTTGCTCGAAGACGTGTTCAGCAATATCTGGGTCGAAGGCGAAATCTCCAACCTCGCCCGCCCGGCGTCCGGCCATATCTATTTCACCCTCAAGGACAGCGGCGCCCAGGTGCGTTGCGCGCTGTTCCGGCAGAACGCCGCCCGAGTGCGTCAGGCGCTGAAGGACGGCCTGGCGGTCAAGGTCCGTGGCAAGGTCTCGCTGTTCGAAGGCCGTGGCGACTATCAGCTGATTCTCGATACCGTCGAGCCGGCCGGTGATGGCGCCCTGCGCCTGGCCTTCGATGCATTGAAGGAAAAACTCAGCGCCGAAGGCCTGTTCAGCGCCGAACGCAAGGTCCCCCTCCCCGCCCACCCGCAGCGCATCGGCATTATCAGCTCACCCACCGGCGCGGTGATCCGCGACATCATCAGCGTGTTCCGCCGCCGCGCACCGCAGGTCGAGCTGACGCTGATCCCCACCGCCGTGCAGGGCCGCGAAGCCATCACGCAAATCGTCCGAGCGTTGCAGTTGGCCGATGCCAAGGGCTTCGACGCGCTGATCCTGGCCCGTGGCGGCGGTTCGCTGGAAGACCTCTGGTGCTTCAACGAAGAGGCCGTGGCCCGAGCCGTGGATGCCTGCGTCACGCCAATCGTCAGTGCCATCGGCCATGAAACCGATGTGTCCATCAGCGACTTTGTCGCCGACGTCCGCGCCCCGACCCCATCCGCCGCCGCCGAACTGCTGGCTCCAGACTCCAGCGACCTGCAACGCCGGATCGAGAGCCTGCACCGCCGCTTGGTGATGCGCATCCGCGACCGCCTGATGCGCGACCGCCTGCGTCTCGACGGCCTGGCCCGCCGCCTGCGCCACCCCGGTGAACGCCTGCGCCAACAGGCCCAGCGCCTGGATGACCTGGATATGCGCATGCGCCGGGCGTTCGAACGCCAGCTCAATACCCGCCGGGAAAAACTGATCCGCCTGGAAACCCGTCTCGCCGGGCAACATCCGGGGCGGCAACTGGCACTATTACGCCAACGCCTGGACAGCCTCTCCTCGCGCCTGCCCCGGGCCATGCACGAAGGCCTGAAGGCCCGGCGCCTGCAACTACAAAGCCAGATGCAGACGCTGCATGTGGTCAGTCCGCTGGCCACCCTCGGCCGCGGCTACAGTATTTTGCTGGACGAGCGCGGCCAGGCCATCCGCAGTGCCGAGCAGACCCACACCGGCCAACGCCTCAAGGCGAAACTTGGTAACGGGGAGTTGCAGGTTCGGGTCGAGGACAATCACCTGACGCCCGTCACCCTTTCTTTACTGGACTGACTTTCAAGGGATCCGAGCATGCCCCGTTTTCTTGCCGCCCTGCTGTTGCTGGGCCTCGCCTTCAACGCCCACGCCGACAGCTATCTCACCCGCCTGCTGAACAAACCGGTGCCCGGCGGCGTGGCTGTGGTCGATCTCGGAGCAAACGCCCAGGCGCCCAAGGCCAGTTACCAGGGCAAGCCGGTGCTGGTGGTCAAGGAACAGAACAGCTGGCTGGCGATTGTGGGGATTCCCCTCAGCGTGAAGCCCGGCAGCCAGCAAATCAGCTCGGCGGGGCGCAACCTGAGTTTCAACGTTACCAGCAAGAAATACCCGGAACAGCACATCACCTTGAAAAACACCCGCCAGGTCAACCCGAACCCGGCCGACCTCAAGCGCATCGATGAAGAACTGGCGGTGCAGATTCGGGCCTATCGCAGCTTCAGCCCCGGTACGCCGAGCAACCTGCTGTTGGACAAGCCGGTCAACGGGCCACTGTCGAGCCGCTTCGGCGTGCGTCGGTTCTTCAACGGCGAGGAGCGCAACCCACACGCCGGGCTGGACTTCGCGGTGCCAGCAGGTACGCCGATCAAGACCCCGGCAGCGGGCAAGGTGATTCTGATCGGCAATTACTTCTTCAATGGCAACACGGTGTTCGTCGACCACGGCCAGGGCTTTATCAGCATGTTCTGCCATATGTCGAAGATCGACGTGCAGGTGGGCCAGTCACTGGCCCGTGGTGCGGTGGTGGGCAAGGTCGGCTCCACAGGGCGGGCGACCGGCCCCCATATGCACTGGAACGTCAGCCTGAATGACGCGCGGGTCGATCCGGCGATCTTTATCGGCGCGTTCCAGCCCTGATCCCCGGAACACCACCGCCCCCCTGTAGGGGCGAGCTTGCTCGCGATGGTAGTCCAGGCACCACTGGGTATCAGGTGCCCCCGCGTTATCGTTGACGTCCATCGCGAGCAAGCTCGCTCCTACAAGGACCTCGTTCAGTCTGGGCGACCGATGTTGCAGCCAACCATCCCAGCGGCAAAGATTGCGCAGGTCCAAAATAGTGCGCAATTGTTCTAGATTTTCAGTCGATCAAGCAGAATAAAATCTCGTAAAAGTCGATTTTCTGAGTATTTCTCTCAATTTTTCACACAGGCTTGCCATCTTTCACCCCAGTGGTTAGGGTTGAAGACATGAAAACTTCTCACACCCTCATTCAGCGACGTCAACATCGCAGCCTCTGCCTCGTCAGCGCACGACTGCCAGGCTGAATCGCCCGACCTCGCCCCTGGTTTTCTCCCTGATAACGCTTCACCGGCCGGCCGCCTTTTTTCGGCCCTGACCCCAAGGAATATTCCCATGAGCATGCTCAAAGACCCGTCTTCGAAGTACCGTGCGTTCCCGACCATTGACCTCCCGGACCGCACCTGGCCGTCGAAAACCATCACCAGCGCGCCGATCTGGTGCAGCTCCGACCTGCGCGACGGCAACCAGTCGCTGATCGAACCGATGGACGCGGTGAAGAAACTGCGCTTCTGGAAAACCCTGGTCAGCGTCGGCGTGAAGGAAATCGAAGCCTCGTTCCCGGCTGCCTCGCAAACCGACTTCGACTTCGTGCGGACCCTGATCGAAGACAACCACATCCCCGCGGACACCACCATCCAGGTGCTGACCCAGGGCCGTGAAGACTTGATCGCACGTACCTTCGAATCGCTGCGCGGGGCGAAAAAAGCCATCGTTCACCTGTACAACGCCACCTCGCCGTCCTTCCGCCGCATTGTCTTCAACCAGGACAAGGACGGGATCAAGGCCATCGCGGTCAACGCCGCCAAGCTGTTCGTCAAATATGCCGCTCAGCAACCGGAAACCCAGTGGCAGTTCGAATACTCCCCGGAAACCTTCAGCGCCACCGAGCTGGAGTTCGCCAAGGAAGTCTGTGACGCGGTGATCGACGTCTGGAACCCGACGCCCGAGCACAAGGTGATCCTCAACCTGCCGGCCACGGTCGAGTGCGCCACCCCGAACATCTATGCCGACCAGATCGAGTGGTTCGGTCGTCATATCAACCGTCGTGACAGCGTGATCATCAGCCTGCACACCCACAACGACCGTGGCACCGGCGTGGCCGCCACCGAACTGGGCCTGATGGCCGGCGCCGACCGCGTCGAAGGCTGCCTGTTCGGCAACGGCGAGCGTACCGGTAACGTCGACCTGGTCACCGTGGCCCTGAACATGTACACCCAGGGGCTCGACCCACAGCTGGACTTCTCCGATATCGACGGCGTGCGCAAAGTCGTCGAAGAGTGCAACCAGATTCCGGTGCACCCACGTCACCCGTATGTCGGCGACCTGGTCCACACCGCCTTCTCCGGTTCCCACCAGGATGCGATCCGCAAGGGCTTCGCCCAGCAGCAAGCCGACGCCCTGTGGGAAGTGCCGTACCTGCCGATCGACCCGGCCGATATCGGTCGCAGCTACGAGGCGGTGATCCGCGTCAACAGCCAGTCGGGCAAGGGCGGCATCGCCTACCTGCTGGAACAGGAATACGGCATCAGCCTGCCACGGCGCATGCAAATCGAATTCAGCCAGGTGGTACAGCGGGAAACCGACCGCCTTGGCCTGGAAATGAGCGCGCAGCAGATTCATGCCCTGCTGCACAGCGAGTACCTGCAAGCCAACACTCCGTATGCGCTGGTCAGCCATCGCCTGCAGGAAGAGAACGGCAACAGCACCGTGGAAGTGGAAGTGTCCGGCAAGGGCCAGGGCGAGACCAACCTGCACTGGCGCGGCAAGGGCAACGGCGCCCTGGAAGCGCTGGTGGCCGGTCTGCCGCTGCCGGTGGAGATCATGGACTACAACGAGCACGCCATCGGTGCCGGGACCAACGCCAAGGCCGCGGCCTATATCGAACTGCGGGTCAACGGCGAACGTGCGGTGCACGGCGTGGGGATCGATGAAAACATCACCACCGCCAGCTTCAAGGCGCTGTTCAGTGCGCTGAACCGCTCGTTGAGCCAGGTGGATACCAGCAAGGCGGCGTAAGCGTCGGCTGACAAAAAAAGGCCTCGGTGGTATGAACCCCCGAGGCCTTTTTTGTGCGTTTGAGTCCGTCATCGCCGGCAAGCCGGCTCCCACAGGAGAGCATGCCAACTCCTGGAGTTGCGTACGCCACAAATCCCGTGTGGGAGCCGGCTTGCCGGCGATAAACGATAACGCGGTGTTACTGATGCAACTCGAAGCTGTCAGCATCCAGGTAAGCCGGAAACCGCGTCCGATAGGCCGTCAGTTCCGCCGCGCTCAAGGTGACCTGGAACACCCCATCGGCCTCCCCCGCGCCCAGCAGCGACTCGCCTTGGAAGTCCAGCACCTGGCTGTCGCCGGTATAAGCGAAACCCTTGCCATCGGTGCCGATCCGATTCACCGCCGCGACATAACACAGGTTTTCAATCGCCCGTGCCGGTAACAACCGGTTCCAGTGCAACCGTCGTGCACCCGGCCAGTTGGCGGTGTACAGCAGCAGGTCGGTGTCCTGGGCATCACGGCTCCACACCGGGAAACGCAGGTCATAGCAGATCAGCGGACGTACCCGCCAGCCCTTGAGCTCGAACTGCATCTGCCGCTCGCCCGGGGTGTAGTGGTTGTGCTCACCGGCCATGCGGAACAGATGCCGCTTGTCGTAGTGCAGCAGCTCGCCATCCGGCCGCGCCCACAACAGACGATTGCGGTGACTGCCATCGGCGGCGCGGACAATCACGCTGCCGGTGATCACCGCATCGAGTTTTTTCGCCTGCTCGCGCAGCCAATGACTGGTCGGGCCATTTTCGGCTTCGGCCAGGGTCTGCGACTCCATGGAGAAACCAGTGGTGAACATCTCCGGCAGGATCACCAGATCAGCGCCCACGGCCTGCTCCAGCAGTCCTTCGAAATGTTCCAGGTTGGCCTGGCGGTCATGCCAGGCCAAAGTGGTCTGCACCAACGCGACCGTCAGGTCCGGCAAGCCGGTCAAATCACGCATAGTTTTTCCGCCGCCTCACGCAGCGTCTCCTCGCGTTTGGCAAAACACAGCCGTACCAGGCGCTGCCCTTCCGGCGGGTTCTGGTAGAACACCGACACCGGAATACTCGCCACACCATGCTCGCGGGTCATCCACACGGCCATGTCGACGTCGTTCAGGTCCGGGCGGATCTGCGAGTAGTCGACCAGTTGGAAGTACGTCCCCGCGGCCCGGGTGAAGCTGAAACGCGACTTGCCGAGCAGGTCGCAGAACAGGTCGCGCTTCTCCTGATAGAACGCCGGCAATTCCTCGACATGCTCCGGACGCAGCGCCATGAAATCGGCCAGCGCATACTGCAACGGCGTCACGCCGCAGAAGCTGACGTACTGGTGCACCTTGCGCAGCTCGGCGGTGAGGGCCGGCGGCGCCACCACATAACCGGTTTTCCAACCGGTGACGTGATAAGTCTTGCCGAACGAGCTGACCACAAAGGCGCGCTGATACAGCGCCTCATGACTCAGCACGCTGGCATGGGGTACGCCGTCGAACACCAGGTGCTCGTAGACCTCATCGCTGACCAGGTAGATATCGCGATCGGCGATCAATTTCGCCAACTGGTCCAGCTCGGCATGAGTGATCAGTGCACCGCTGGGGTTGTGCGGGCTGTTGAGGATGATCATGCGGGTGCGCGGGCTCAGCGCATCGGTGAGCTTCTGCCAGTCGATGGCGAAGTCATTCAAGCCCAACTGCACATGCACGCAACGACCGCCGGCCAATTCCACCGAAGGTTCATAGCTGTCGTAGCAGGGGTCGAAGACGATCACTTCGTCGCCGGGGTGGATCACCGCCTGGATCGCGCAGAAGATCGCCTGGGTCGCGCCGGGGGTGATGGTGATCTCGGCATCGGCATTCACATGCACGCCGTAGCTGCGGGAGATTTTCGTCGCCACCTGCTGGCGCAGGGCGGGCAGCCCGGTCATCGGGGCATACTGGTTGTGGCCGTTGTTGACGTGCCGGCCAACGGCGTCGCGCAGGGCCTGCGGCCCCTCGAAATCCGGGAAGCCCTGGGACAGGTTCAGCGCGCCGGTTTCCACCGCGAGCGCAGACATACGGGTAAAGATGGTGGTGCCGACATTCGGCAACTTACTGCTGATCATGGGGGCGTTTTCCCAGCTGAACATCCGGCTCTACGGGGCACGGGAGGGTTCGAGGATAACGTAAACGGCAGGCATGAAAAAGGGCGCCGAAGCGCCCGTTCTCATGCCCTGGATCAGCGTTTCTTGTCACGACGCTTTTTATCGGCCTGCTTGTGGTGCGACATCATCCGGCGCTTTTTGTTGACCTGACGGTCGGTCAGCGCGGTCTTCTTGCCTTCGTACGGGTTCTCGCCGCCCTTGAACTCGATGCGGATCGGCGTCCCTACCAGTTTCAACACGCGACGGTAGGTGTTTTCCAGGTAGCGAACATAGGACTTCGGCACCTTCTCCACCTGGTTGCCGTGGATCACGATCAACGGCGGGTTGGCCCCACCCAGGTGCGCGTAACGCAGCTTGATCCGACGGCTGTTGACCATCGGCGGCGCGTGCTCGCTCACGGCGTCTTCGAGAATCTGGGTCAGACGGCTGGTCGGCCAGCGGGTCACCGCCGACTTGAAGGAGTTCTGCACCGACTGGTACAGGTTACCCACGCCAGTGCCGTGCAAGGCCGAGATGAAGTGGATGTCGGCGAAATCGACGAAGAACAACCGGCGTTCCAACTCGATTTTGACGAAATCACGCTCGCCCGGGGTCATGCCGTCCCATTTGTTCAGGGCGATCACCAGCGCACGCCCCGACTCCAGGGCAAACCCGAGCAGGTTGAGGTCGTGGTCGACCACCCCTTCGCGGGCATCCATGACGAAGATCACCACGTTGGCGTCCTTGATCGCCTGCAAGGTTTTCACCACGGAGAACTTTTCGACTTCCTCGTGGATCTTGCCGCGCTTACGCACACCAGCGGTGTCGATCAGCGTGTACTTTTCTTCATTACGTTCGAACGGGATGTAGATACTGTCGCGGGTGGTGCCCGGCTCGTCATAGACGATGACCCGGTCTTCACCGAGCATGCGGTTGACCAGGGTCGACTTGCCGACGTTCGGACGACCGATGATGGCGATCTTGATGCCATCTTTTTCGCTCGGGCCGGGAATACGCTTGGCTTCTTCACCTTCGGCAACGTCTTCGATCTCACCGTCTTCCGGCTCGTCTTCGTCGTCTTTCGGGAAGTCGCTCAGGGCGATTTCCAGCATCTGGGTGATACCGCGACCGTGGGCGCCAGCGATCGGGATCGCGTCGCCCAGGCCCATCGGGCTGAATTCGGCGCGGGCCATATCCGGGTCGATGTTGTCGACCTTGTTGGCGACCACGTAGGAGCGCTTGTTACGTTTGCGCAAGTGCTCGCCGATCATCTGGTCAGCGGCGGTGAAGCCGGCTTTGGCATCCACCAGGAACAGCACGACATCGGCTTCTTCAATGGCCAGCAGCGACTGCTCGGCCATTTTTTCATCCATGCCATGCTCGTCGCCGGAAATACCGCCGGTGTCGATCAGGATATAGGTGCGCCCCTGCCACTTTGCCTCACCGTATTGGCGATCACGGGTCAGACCGGACAAGTCGCCGACAATGGCGTCGCGAGTCCTGGTCAGGCGGTTGAACAGGGTGGATTTGCCGACGTTCGGTCGGCCCACCAGGGCGATTACGGGAACCATGCGGCTCTCCACTTCGTTATTTCAGAAAATACAAAAGCCGCTGCAAGGCAGCGGCTGGTGCTCGGGGCAGCACCGGGAGGTGCCGCAAACCTCATGAAACGAGGCCGCCTGTGGGATCAACGCCAAACCTGTAGGAGCGAGCTTGCTCGCGATGGGCCGGGGCGCCGCGGTGCATCAGATGCCCCACGTTATCGTTGACGACCATCGCGAGCAAGCTCGCTCCTACAAGTGATGCGCTGGGATGCCCCCAAGCATAGTCAAACCTTTACTTGATGGTCAGGGCTTCCAGTTTGCCACTGTTGCCATACACGTAAATCATGTCACCTACCACCAGCGGACGGGTACGCAGGCCGTCGCTGTCGATGCGCTCGCGACCGACGAAGCGACCGTCCACCTGGCTCAGCAGGTGCAGGTAGCCTTCGAAGTCGCCCACGGCAACATAGCTGGAGAACACTTCCGGTGCCGACAGCTGACGGCGAGCCAGGGCATCGTTGCTCCAGATCGCCGTGGTGGAACGTTCGTCGACGCCTTCAACCGTGCCGGACGCCAAGGCGACATAGACACTGCCGAAACCCTGGGCAACACCCGAGTAGCTGGAAGCATCACGCTGCCAGAGCACTCGACCGCTTTCCAGGTCCAGTGCCGCCATGCGGCCCTGGTAGCTGGCGACATACAAGCTGCCGCCGGACAACAGCAGGCCGCCGTCGATGTCGACGATGCGCTCCAGCTCCGAACGCCCTTGCGGGATGGCCACGCGGGTTTCCCACGCCGGCACGCCGTTATGGGTATCCAGGGCGACCACTTTACCGCTGGACAGACCCGCCACCGCCAGGTGGTTGGTCACGATCGGTGCGCCGGTGCCACGCAGGGTCAGGACCGCCGGGGAACTGTCGTACAACCAGCGCTGGTGACCGGTGTCGGCATCGAGGCCGATCACACGGTCGTCCTGGGTCTGCACAACCACCACATCACCGTTGGTGGCCGGTGGCGCCAGCACTTCGCTGGTCACCTGGGCGCGCCATTTCTGCTCGCCGCTGCTGGCATCCAGGGCAATCACTTCGCCCTTGAGGGTGCCCATCAGCACCAGGCCGTAGCCGACGCCGATGGCGCCGGAAACCGGCAGCTCCAGGTCTTTCTTCCACTTCACGTCGCCGTTCATGCGGTCCATGGCGATCACTACACCGGTCGCATCGGCCGCGTAGAGGGTATCGCCGTCAATCGCCGGCACCAACATGTTGTAGATCTTGCCCTGGCCGTCACCGATGGAACGGCTCCACTCTTTATGCAGAACCACTTCTTCCTTGAAGGAAGTCAGTTCGGCCGGTGGCAGTTCTTTCTTGCTGTTGCTGCTGCAACCCGCGGCCAGAATGGCCAGAGCCAGCAATGCTGCATGTTTCCAACGGATCACGTCACGCATCCCCTTTGGCCAGGTCGTCCAGCTTGATTTGTAAGCCACCGACCGCTGCTTCATCAGACAGCGCCGCCTTGGCCTTTTGGTACGCGGCATGGGCTTCATCGGTCCGACCCAGTTGAACCAACAGGTCCCCCTTGAGTTCTTCGCGACTGGCCAGGAACGCCTTGTCAGCATCGCCGTCGAGCAGTTTCAGTGCGTCGTCGACCTTGTTCTGTGCCGCCAGCACCTGGGCCAGGCGCTGACGCGCGACTTCGCCCAGGGTGACGTTGGCCGGTTTGTCGATAATGGCTTTCAGCTCACGAGCAGCATCGTCCAGCTTACCGGTATCGACCGCGACTTTCGCCACGAACAGGCTGCCGTATTGCGCATAGGCGCTCCCGGCAAAGTCGGTATTGAGCTTGTTGGCCAGGTCCGCCACGCGCCCAGGGTCGGGCTTGCCGTCCGGCGTCAGGGTGGTTTCCAGCAATTGCTGATAGAGCACCGAGGCGCCTTGCGCCTGGTTGTTCTGGTATTTGTGCCAAGCCTGCCAGCCGAACACCACTACCAGGGCCAGCAAGCCGCCAGTGACCAGGGGTTTGCCGTTACGCTGCCACCAGTCCTTCAACTCCGCCAAGTGATCATCTTCGGTACTCGACACCCCAATACTCCTTATTCTCTAAATCGGCTGTTTTACAGCTTCAACCCTGCACGACGCAGGTGGCCAAGTGCTCGGAAAGAGCCTCCCAGGCAATGCTTTGTTGCTCGCCCTGGCCACGCAGGGGTTTGAAACCTACCACTTGCTGAGCCAACTCGTCGTCGCCGAGAATCAAGGCGTACAGCGCACCGCTTTTGTCAGCTTTCTTGAACTGGCTCTTGAAGCTGCCGGCACCGGCGTTGACCTGCAAACGCAGGTTCGGCAGCTGGTCACGGACCTTCTCGCTCAGGGCCAGGGCCGCGAGCTCAGCGGCTTCACCAAAGGCGCACAGGTAGACGTCGACCTGACGGGCAATTTCTTCCGGGACCTGCTCCAGGGTTTCCAGCAGCAGGATCAGCCGCTCGATGCCCATGGCAAAACCCACGCCCGGGGTCGGCTTGCCGCCCATCTGCTCCACCAGGCCATCGTAGCGACCACCGGCACAGACTGTGCCCTGAGCGCCCAATTGGTCGGTGACCCATTCGAAAACGGTCTTGCTGTAGTAGTCCAGCCCGCGCACCAGCTTGGGATTGATCACGTACGGGATACCGGCTGCATCGAGACGGGCCTTGAGGCCTTCGAAGTGCAGACGCGATTCTTCGTCGAGGTAGTCGGCGAGTTTCGGCGCATCCACCAGCGCGGCCTGGGTATCCGGGTTCTTGGTGTCGAGCACCCGCAGCGGGTTGGTCTTCAGGCGGCGCTGGCTGTCTTCGTCCAACAGCTCGAGACGCGCGCTGAGGAACTCCACCAGGGCCTCGCGATAACGTCCGCGGGCCTCGCTGGTGCCCAGGCTGTTGAGTTCGAGCTTGACCGCGTTGCGGATGCCCAGCAGGCCCCACAGGCGCCAGGTCAGCACGATCAGTTCGGCGTCGATGTCCGGGCCGTCGATATTAAAGACTTCGCAGCCGATCTGGTGAAACTGGCGATAACGGCCTTTCTGCGGACGCTCGTGGCGGAACATCGGGCCGATGTACCAGAGCTTCTGCGGCTGGCCGCCACCGGTGATGCCGTGTTCCAGCACCGCGCGCACACAGGCTGCGGTACCTTCCGGACGCAAGGTCAGGGAATCGCCGTTGCGGTCCTCGAAGGTGTACATCTCTTTTTCGACGATATCGGTCACTTCACCGATGGAGCGCTTGAACAGCTCGGTGAATTCGACGATCGGCATGCGGATCTGCTTGTAACCGTAGTTATCCAGCAGGCGCGCAACGGTGCCCTCGAAATAGCGCCACAGCGGCGTCTGCTCGGGCAGGATGTCGTTCATGCCACGAATGGCTTGCAAAGACTTGCTCACAAAATATCCTTAAATTCTTCGATCAGCCGCGGGCGATCAGCGCCGCGTCGGCTTCGACCTTTTCGGCCGCCTTCTGCCGGATCAGCCTTTCGAGCTCATCCACCAGATTGTCATTCGTCAGTTTCTGCGCCGGCTTGCCGTCGATGTAGATCAGGTTCGGCGTCCCACCGGTCAGGCCGATATGGGCCTCTTTGGCCTCACCCGGTCCATTGACCACACACCCGATCACCGCCACATCCAGCGGCACCAGCAGATCTTCCAGGCGCCCTTCCAGCTCGTTCATGGTCTTGACCACATCGAAGTTCTGCCGCGAGCAGCTCGGGCAGGCGATGAAGTTGATACCACGGGAGCGCAGGTGCAGGGACTTGAGGATGTCGTAGCCGACTTTCACTTCCTCGACCGGGTCGGCCGCCAACGAGATGCGAATAGTATCGCCAATCCCTTCGGCCAGCAGCATACCGAGGCCGACGGCGGATTTCACTGTGCCTGAACGCAAACCACCGGCTTCGGTGATCCCCAGGTGCAGCGGCTGGACGATTTCCTTGGCCAGCAGGCGGTAGGCGGCTACCGCCATGAACACATCGGAAGCCTTTACGCTGACCTTGAAGTCCTGGAAATTCAGGCGTTCCAGGTGCTCGACGTGGCGCAGGGCGGACTCCACCAGCGCCGCCGGCGTAGGCTCGCCGTACTTTTTCTGCAGGTCTTTTTCCAGGGAACCGGCGTTGACGCCGATGCGGATCGGAATACCGCGATCACGGGCGGCATCGACCACCGCGCGCACGCGGTCTTCACGACCGATATTGCCCGGGTTGATACGCAGGCAGTCGACACCCAGCTCGGCCACGCGCAGGGCGATCTTGTAATCGAAGTGAATATCAGCGACCAACGGCACCTTGACCAACTGCTTGATCCGACCGAAAGCCTCGGCGGCATCCATGTCCGGCACGGAAATGCGCACGATATCGACGCCGGCGGCTTCCAGGCGGTTGATCTGCGCCACGGTGGCCGCGACGTCATTGGTGTCGCTGTTGGTCATGCTCTGCACCGCGATCGGCGCATCGCCGCCTACGGGTACCGAGCCGACCCAGATTTTACGAGACTCGCGACGCTTGATTGGGGATTCGCCGTGCATGACTTATTGACCTAGCTTCAGGCGAGCGGTCTCGCCACTGGTGAACGGGGCGATATCGACCGGCTGACCGTTGTACGAAATCTGTGCACCACGGGCATAGCCCAGGCGCACGGCAAACGGCGGCTTGCCGCCGAGCTCAAGGTTCTCGCCCTTGCGCTTGAGGCCGCTGACCAGCACCTTGCCATTGCCGTCGGTGACCTGGGTCCAGCAATCGGCGACGAAGGTCAGGTGGACCTGGCCAGCACCGGCCACAGGCTCGGCGGCAGCCGGGGCGCCGTTGGCAGGGGCAGTGGGCGCGACCGTCGACAGCGGGGCCGGGGCGGGCGTCGGGGCCACCACCAGGGTCTGCGCCGAATGTGGTACAGGCACCACCGCCGAAGTGGCCGGGGCCGCAGCCGCAGGCTGGGCCTCGACCGCGCCTTCAGGGGCCGGCGCCTCGGAGGCGGCCTGGTTCTCGTTCACGGCCTGGTCTTCCGGCTCGTCGATCGGGTGAATCTGCGTGGTGCCGTCGGCGCTTTCGACTTCGACGTGCTCCATGTTGACCGCCGCCTGATCCTTGGAACGCAGGCTGGCCTGGTCCTGCCACCAGACGAAGCCGCCGCCGATCACGGCAATCAGCAGCAGCAGGCTGACAATGCGCAAGAGGGTGTGGGAAAACCGCACCGGTTCTTCGATATGGCCCAGAGCCTGGACGCTGCTGCCCTGGGAGTCGGTGCCGGTGCTCTGGTCGAACTGCTGGACCAGGACGGCCTGGTCCATGCCGAGCAACTTGGCGTAGGCACGGATATAACCCCGGGCAAAGGTATGCCCCGGCAGCTTGTCGAAGGCACCGGTTTCCAGGTTACTCAGGGACGACACCGTGAGGTTGAGCTTCACGGCCACCTCGGCCAGCGTCCAACCATTGCTTTCGCGGGCCTGACGCAGGGTCTCACCGGGGTTGACGCGAGTCGCTGCTACAAATTCGGGTTGCGCCGCTTTCATCTTTGCTCCGACAGGTATTGCTGATATTCCGGCGTACCGGGATAGAGTCGTTTTAGTTGCAAGCCGTAACTGGCGGCCTTGTCACGATCTTCGTAGATTTTCGCCAGGCGGATACCGAGCAATAGACTACGTGCATTTTGCTCGCTCAGCAGGCTGAAGCGCGCGTAATAATCGCGTGCGGGCACATAATGCCTGTCTTCGTAAGACAACTCAGCCATTTCCAGCAAAGCACGTGGCTGTTGGCGATTCAGGCGCAGGGATTTATCGAAATGTTGCAGGGCCAGGTCGCGCTGGCCGAGGGCCAGGGCGGTCAGGCCGAGGTTTTCGAAAACCCGCGAGCGTTCGGTGTAGAGGCTGTCGGCGGCGGCCTGTTCAAAACGTGCGTAGGCGTCCTTGTAACGCTTGAGTTCGAACAGGAAGCTGCCGTAATTATTGAGCGTGCGCGCGTCGTCCGGACGCGACGACAAGGCCTTGTGGAAATGCTCCTCGGCCAATTGCGTTTCGCCTTCGGCCTGGAACACCAGCGCCAGGGCGGCATTGGCATCCGGATCGGAGCTGTTCATCTCCAGAGCTTTCTTCAACGGCACCTTGGCCTGCTCGGTCTGGCCTTGCTGCAGATAACCGATGCCCAACTGCACATAAGCCGCGCGCGCTTCATCGCGCCCCTTGCTGGTACTCAACGGGTCGACATTACCCGTTGAAACGCAGCCGGCCAGCAGGCCGACGAATACTACAAGGAGCGCAGCGCGCAGGGTCATGGAGGTCCTCTCTCAGTTTCGGTTCGCGGCGCTTTGCGGACTTTCGGCATCGGCGCTCAGCTCACGTACGGCGATGTAGCGTTCGCTGCGACGGGTGCGATCCAGCACCTGCCCCACCAGTTGACCACAAGCCGCGTCGATGTCTTCACCGCGGGTGGTGCGTACCGTGACGTTGTAGCCAGCCTGATGCAACAGATCCTGGAAACGCCGGATCGCATTGTTGCTCGGGCGCTCGTACCCGGAGTGCGGGAACGGGTTGAACGGTATCAGGTTGATCTTGCACGGCGTGTCCTTGAGCAGCTCGATCATCTCGACAGCATGCTCGACCTGGTCGTTGACATCCTTGAGCAGGGTGTACTCGATGGTCAGGACGCGTTTCTCGCCGAGGGTCGCCATGTAGCGACGGCACGACTCAAGCAGCATCTTAAGCGGATACTTCTTGTTGATTGGCACCAATTGGTTACGCAATGCGTCATTCGGTGCGTGCAGCGACAGCGCCAGGGAGACGTCGATATGCTCGGCGAGCACGTCGATCATCGGTACCACGCCGGAGGTCGACAGGGTCACGCGGCGCTTGGAGATGCCGTAGCCCAGGTCGTCCATCATCAGGTGCATGGCGGCGATGACGTTGTCGAAGTTCAGCAGCGGCTCACCCATGCCCATCATCACCACGTTGGTGATGGCACGGTCGACGGTCGCCGGGACGCTGCCAAAGGATTTGTTGGCAATCCACACCTGGCCGATGACTTCGGCGGCGGTGAGGTTGCTGTTGAAGCCTTGCTTGCCGGTGGAGCAGAAACTGCAATCCAGGGCACAGCCCGCCTGGGACGAAACGCACAAGGTGCCGCGTTTGCCCTGGGGAATGTAGACGGTCTCGACGCAGCTGCCGGACGCCACGCGCACCACCCATTTACGGGTGCCGTCGGTGGAGATGTCCTCGCTGACAACTTCAGGACCACGAACCTCGGCAACCGTCTTGAGCTTTTCACGCAAGGCCTTGCTGACGTTCGTCATGGCGTCGAAATCATCGACGCCAAAGTGGTGAATCCACTTCATGACCTGACCGGCACGGAAACGCTTCTCCCCGATTGAGTCGAAGAATTTTTCCATCTCCGGTTGAGTCAGACCCAACAGGTTTGTTTTGCCGATTGATACAGTCATGGATTCACCCTCACTCCCAAGCCTTTGCTTAGCGAGCGGTTACTTCGGTAGCTGCGAAGAAGTACGAGATTTCGCGAGCAGCAGCGGCTTCGGAGTCCGAACCGTGTACAGCGTTGGCGTCGATGGAATCAGCGAAATCAGCACGGATGGTACCGGCAGCCGCTTCTTTAGGGTTGGTAGCGCCCATCAGCTCACGGTTCAGAGCGATAGCGTTTTCGCCTTCCAGAACCTGAACGACAACCGGACCGGAGATCATGAAGGCAACCAGGTCGCCGAAGAAACCACGAGCGCTGTGCTCAGCGTAGAAGCCTTCGGCTTCAGCTTTGGACAGTTGCTTCATTTTCGAAGCGACAACGCGCAGGCCAGCGTCTTCGAAACGGGAAACGATCTTGCCGATCACGTTTTTTGCAACGGCGTC
Organism: Pseudomonas sp. GW821-FHT04D07; assembly: GCF_059420225.1. Classification (NCBI taxonomy): domain Bacteria; kingdom Pseudomonadati; phylum Pseudomonadota; class Gammaproteobacteria; order Pseudomonadales; family Pseudomonadaceae; genus Pseudomonas; species Pseudomonas sp. GW821-FHT04D07. Next base: position 228,452 of record NZ_JBWKTH010000004.1, on the reverse strand, counting down.
AGGCTTGATGATGGAGAAAGTACGTTGAACAGCCATGGTGTAACTCCAGAAACAGTGATTTGCCAAAAATTAAACCCGCGAATTATACGCGGGTTCCTGGGTATTGCCTAACCTGCTGCGTTGCTCAGTCGCGTTCTTCGATCCAGTGGGCCTGAATGGCCTCCAGAATCTTCTCGCCGCAGTGCTCAGGCTTGTCATCGAACTCGGGCAATGCCATTACCCACTTCTGTAGATCGACGAAGTTGACCGACATTGGATCAACTTCCGGCTTGGTTTCAGCCAGTTGAATCGCGATTTCCAGCACATCAACCCATTTCAGGCTCATGACAGCTCCTAGAATCAATGCGGCGCTTCGGCGGCGTGGTTGAGCGAGTATTTCGGAATCTCGACGGTCAGGTCCTCAGTCCCGACTTTGGCCTGACAGGCCAGACGCGACTGGGCTTCCAGACCCCAAGCCTTATCAAGGAAGTCTTCTTCCAGCTCATCGGCCTCTTCCAGCGAGTCGAAACCCTCGCGGATCAGACAGTGGCAGGTGGTGCAGGCACAAACACCACCACAGGCACTTTCCATCTCGATATGGTACTGATGAGCCAGTTCGAGGATGGACACACCCGTCTCAGCCTCCACGACCATGCCGTCCGGGCAAAACCTTTCGTGTGGCAGAAAAATGACCTGCGGCATCGTTATTCCTCAATCTCATTCAGGTTACGCCCCGCCAGCGCGGCTTTCACCGTCGAGTCCAGGCGGCGGGCAGCAAAGGCGTCGGTCACTTGCGACAGACGCTTGGTCTGTTGCTCGATGGCATAACCATCGGTGCCTTTCATCAGTTCGGTCAACTCCTGAACCTGCAGGTCGATGACCATGCGCTCGTCGGCATCCAGCAAGCGCTCGCCATCGGCCTCCAAGGCCGCCTGCACGGCTTCGACCAGGCGCTGGGCATCGACCTGCTGTTCACGCAGCACGCGGGCGACCTTGTCGTCGCTGGCGTGCTGGAACGAATCCTTGAGCATCCTGGCGATTTCGCCGTCGGTCAGACCGTAGGACGGCTTGACCTGGATGCTCGCCTCAACGCCCGAACCCAGCTCACGGGCCGAAACATCGAGCAGACCGTCGGCATCGACCTGGAAGGTCACGCGAATCTTCGCCGCACCCGCGACCATGGCCGGGATGCCGCGCAATTCGAAGCGCGCCAGGGACCGACAGTCGCTGATCAGTTCACGCTCGCCTTGCAGGACGTGAATCATCATGGCCGACTGGCCGTCTTTATAAGTGGTGAAGTCCTGGGCACGGGCGACAGGGATGGTGGTGTTGCGCGGAATCACCTTCTCCATCAGGCCACCCATGGTTTCCAGCCCCAGGGACAACGGAATGACGTCCAGCAGCAGCAATTCGCCACCATCGCGCTTGTTGCCCGCCAGGGTATCGGCCTGGATCGCGGCACCAATGGCCACCACCTGATCCGGGTCAATCTCGGTCAACGGCTGGCGACCGAACATCTCGGCGACCGCCTCGCGAACACGCGGCACGCGGGTCGAACCACCGACCATGACCACGGCCTGGACCTCGCCGAGCTCCACGTTCGAGTCACGCACGGCACGCCGGCAAGCCTTGAGGCTGCGCGCAACCATGGGCTCGATCAGCGCATCGAAGGCTTCGCGGGTCAACGCCGCACGCCAGTCGCCATACACCACCTCAACCGAAGCCTCATCGGTCAGAGCTTCCTTGGCGGCGCAGGCGATTTGCAACAGATGACGCTGCGTACCCGGATCGAGATCGACGGACAAGCCCGCCCGCTCAATGATCCAGCCGGCGATCGCATGATCGAAGTCATCGCCACCCAGGGCGCTGTCGCCACCGGTAGCCAGCACTTCGAAGACGCCACGGGTCAGACGCAGGATGGAAATATCGAAGGTGCCCCCACCCAGGTCATAGATCGCGACCACGCCTTCGGCGTTCTGATCCAGACCGTAGGCCACCGCCGCAGCGGTCGGCTCGTTGAGCAGGCGCAGCACATTGAGTCCGGCCAGCCGCGCCGCATCCTTGGTCGCCTGACGCTGGGGCTCGTCGAAATAGGCCGGCACGGTGATCACCGCCCCCACCAACTCGCCGCCCAGGCTCGACTCGGCGCGCAGACGCAGCACCTTGAGGATCTCCGCGGACACTTCCACCGGGCTTTTCGGCCCCTGCACGGTGTCGATGAACGGCATGTGCGACTCGCCGCCGACAAAGCGGTAAGGCAGCTGTTCGCCCAGTTGCTTGACGTCCGCCAGGCCACGGCCCATCAGACGCTTCACCGACAACACGGTATTGAACGGGTCACCGGCGGCGGCCAGCTTGGCCGACTGGCCGACTTCAACGCGATCGGCGTGATAGCGCACCGCGGACGGCAGGATGACCTGCCCGTCGGCATCGGGCAACGGCTCGGAAAGACCACTGCGCAACGCAGCGACCAGCGAATTGGTAGTGCCCAAGTCGATCCCCACAGCCAGGCGACGCTGGTGTGGTTGAGGACTCTGGCCGGGTTCGGCGATCTGCAGTAGGGCCATCGTTATCTGGACTTATCTGAATATCAGGCGTGCGACCGAGGCGGCACTGGGTTAATCGTCGAGGCGCTCTTCTAACTGGCGCACTTCGTAGGTGAGCTTGTCGAGAAACTGCATGCGCCGCATCAGGCGTTCGGCCTGTTCGCGTTGCGCGGCATCGTTCCAACAGGCTGCGAAGCTGTCGTTCAACTGGTCTTGGGCGACTTTCAAGCGGCGCTTGAACGCGGCGATACCGGGCAGGTCCGCCTCGTCCTGCAGCTCCTCGAGCTCCTCGCGCCATTGCATCTGCTGCATAAGGAAATCGGGATCGTGCACCGTGACCTCCAGTGGCAACTCGCGACCGCCCATGGCGAGCAGGTAGCGCGCACGCTTGGGAGGACTCTTGAGGGTCTGATAGGCCTCGTTGAGGCTGGCGGACTGCTCCAGGGCCAGGCGCTGCTCACGCTCGGAAGCGTCGGCAAAGCGGTCCGGGTGCACACCGCGCGCCAGTTCTCGATAGCGCGCGGCCAACTGTTCGAGATCCAGCGTAAAGCTCGGCTGCAACTCGAATAAAGCGAAATGACAAGGAGTACCCACAAGAAGCCTCAGATGTTGAAGCTTTCGCCGCAGCCACACTCACCGCGCACGTTGGGGTTGTTGAACTTGAAGCCTTCGTTCAACCCTTCCTTGACGAAATCCAGCTCGGTGCCGTCCAGGTAGGTCAGGCTTTTCGGGTCGATGATCACTTTCTCGCCGTGACTCTCGAACACCTGGTCTTCCGCCACCACCTCGTCGACGAACTCCAGCACGTAGGCCAGGCCGGAACAGCCTGTGGTGCGAACACCCAGACGAATCCCTTCACCTTTGCCGCGCCCGTCAAGGGAGCGTCGCACGTGTCGAGCAGCCGCTTCTGTCATGCTGATAGCCATCGGTGACTCCTTACTATATCGCCCAAATCTTCAACGCCAGATCGTTTAGATCAGGCCTTTCTTCTGCTTGTAGTCGCGAACGGCGGCCTTGATGGCGTCTTCGGCGAGTACCGAGCAGTGGATTTTCACTGGCGGCAGGGCCAGCTCTTCAGCCAACTGAGTGTTCTTGATGGTCTCTGCTTCATCCAGAGTCTTGCCTTTCATCCACTCGGTAGCCAGGGAGCTGGAGGCGATAGCTGAACCGCAACCGTAGGTCTTGAACTTGGCATCTTCGATGATGCCTTGCTCGTTGACCTTGATCTGCAGGCGCATCACGTCGCCGCACGCCGGGGCGCCGACCATGCCAGTGCCGACATCCGGGTCTTCCGCGTTCATCTTGCCGACGTTACGCGGGTTTTCGTAGTGGTCGATGACCTTTTCGCTGTAAGCCATGGTACTAATCCTCACTCATCAGGGCCGCTCTCGGTCCTGTGGTTACGCCAGCCGTTGATTGCCGCGTCGCTACAGGACCTGTATGTGGCGGCTTCTTTATTTAGTGTGCCGCCCACTCGATTTTCGAGATATCGACGCCGTCTTTGAACATGTCCCACAGCGGCGACAGAGCGCGCAGCTTGGTGACGGCCTCACAGACTTTCTGCGCGGCATAATCGATTTCTTCTTCGGTGGTGAAGCGGCCGAAGGTGAAGCGGATCGAGCTGTGCGCCAGTTCGTCGTTGCGGCCCAGAGCGCGCAGTACGTACGAAGGTTCCAGCGAAGCCGAGGTGCACGCGGAACCGGAGGAAACCGCCAGATCCTTGAGCGCCATGATCAGCGACTCGCCTTCGACGTAGTTGAAGCTCAGGTTCAGGTTGTGCGGTACGCGGGCGCTCATGCTGCCGTTGATGTACAGCTCTTCCAGATGCTCAACCTGCTTGTAGAAACGCTCGCTCAGGGCCTTGATGCGCAGGTTCTCGGCAGCCATGTCTTCCTTGGCCACGCGGAACGCTTCGCCCATACCGACGATCTGGTGGGTCGCCAGGGTGCCGGAACGCATGCCGCGCTCATGACCGCCGCCATGCATGGTCGCCTCGAGGCGAACCCGCGGCTTGCGGCTGACGTACAGCGCGCCGATGCCTTTTGGACCGTAGGTCTTGTGAGCCGAGAAGGACATCAGGTCGACTTTCAGCTTCTGCAGGTCGATGTCGACCTTGCCGGTGGACTGAGCGGCATCAACGTGGAACAGCACACCGCGCGAGCGGGTCAGCTCGCCGATGGCGGCGATGTCGTTGACGGTGCCGATCTCGTTGTTCACGTGCATGATCGAGACCAGGATGGTGTCGTCGCGCAGGGCGGCTTCAACCATGGCCGGAGTGATCAGGCCATCTTCGCGAGGCTCGATGTAGGTGACTTCGAAACCTTCGCGCTCCAGTTGGCGCATGGTGTCGAGGACCGCCTTGTGTTCGATCTTGCTGGTGATCAGGTGCTTGCCCTTGGAACCGTAGAAATGCGCGACACCCTTGATCGCCAGGTTGTCGGACTCGGTGGCACCGGAGGTCCAGACGATTTCACGCGGGTCGGCATTGACCAGGTCGGCCACCTGACGGCGAGCGTTTTCCACCGACTCTTCGGCTTTCCAACCGAACACGTGGGAACGGGACGCCGGGTTACCGAAGTTTCCGTCGACCAGCAGGCATTCACTCATCTTCTGGGCGACACGCGGATCAACCGGGGTCGTCGCTGAGTAATCAAGGTAAATCGGCAATTTCATGGACACTCTCCTAAATCAGGCTGGCTGGCGCACCGCAGGCTCTTTGGCTGTCATTCGACGGCGGACGCTTCGATCTTATCCAGGTGTAGCGCCTTGCTATTACCGCGGCGCTGATCCTGACGCTGGGCGACCTCTTGCACTTCACGGCGAGTGACAAGGTCCGCCAAGCTGATACCGCTGAGAAATTCGTGGATCTGCAGGCTGAGGTCACACCACAGATGGTGGGTCAGGCAGGTATCGCCGCCATGGCAATCGCCCAGCCCCTGGCATTTGGTGGCATCGACCGATTCGTTCACGGCATCGATCACCTGGGCGACCTGGATCCCCTGCATCTCGCGCGACAGCTGGTAGCCGCCGCCGGGACCACGCACGCTGGACACCAGGTTGCTGCGGCGCAACTTGGCGAAAAGCTGTTCGAGGTAGGACAGGGAGATGCCTTGGCGCTCGGAGATATCGGCCAGAGACACCGGCCCGCGTTGCGCGTGCAACGCCAGGTCGAGCATGGCGGTCACGGCGTATCGGCCTTTTGTAGTCAGTCGCATGGACAGGTACCACGGAGTTACGGGATCGGGATGGGGAAGAGTATGCTATTCCCGAGTATTTAAGTCAACTATAAGACCTAGTGCTTTAGTCGGGTTTACCGCTAAAACAGCGCGCAAATTGTAGCAAAGTCCGAGGCGTAATGGCATTGCGCTGGATCGATGGTTTTTTGTTGCCTTCAAGGGCCTCTTCGCGGGCAAGCTCCGCTCCCACAGGTTTTGTGCCGTGCGCAATCTCTGTGTACGACACGGTTATTACTGTGGGAGCGGAGCTTGCCCGCGAAAAGGCCAGCAAGCCCAGCGAAGATCAACCGACCTTGGCCTCGGTCTCGCCCTTCACCTCGACAAACCCGTCACACTGCAACTCCGGCAGCTCCTTGGCGCAATAAGTGCTGCCCAAGTCCTTCAGCGCCCCGCACATGCCTTCCAGACGCCCATCCACCGCCTGCAAGTGATCGAGCAACTGACCAATGGCCCGGGCCACCGGGTCCGGCATGTCTTCACTGACGCCATAGGCATCGAAACCGATCTTCTCCGCCATGGCCTTGCGCTTGGCTTCGACCTGATCGTCGACCTTCATGATGATCCGCCCCGGAATACCGACCACCGTCGCTCCCGGAGGCACCGCCTTGGTCACCACCGCATTGGAACCGACCTTGGCCCCGGCACCGACGGTAAACGGCCCCAGCACCTTGGCGCCAGCACCCACCACCACGCCATCTTCCAGGGTCGGATGCCGCTTGCCCTTGTTCCAGCTGGTACCCCCCAGGGTCACCCCCTGGTAAATCGTCACATCATCGCCGATCTCGGCGGTTTCGCCGATCACGATGCCCATGCCATGGTCGATAAAGAACCGCCGCCCGACCTTGGCTCCGGGATGGATCTCGATACCGGTCAGCCAGCGACCGAAGTTCGACACCACCCGCGCCAGCCACTTCCAGCCCATGCCCCACAACGCATGGCCCAGACGATGCAGCCAGATGGCATGCAGGCCCGGGTAGCAGGTCAGCACTTCAAAGGCATTGCGCGCCGCTGGGTCACGATGGAATACGCTCTGGATATCTTCTCGCAAACGCTCGAACATCACTGATCCTTCCGCTTAAGGAGCTCGCCCCGGGCCGCTTTTTCGGTTTCCGTGAGGATGCCCCGCAAAATATTCATCTCGGCGCGACTGACCGAACTGCGCCCGTACAGGCGACGCAACCGGGCCATCAGATGGCGCGGCTTTTCGGGGTCGAGGAAGTCGATGGCCACCAGGGTCTGTTCCAGATGGCCGTAGAACCGCTCCATCTCATCCATGGTCGCCAGCTCTTCGCTGCGCGTCGACGCCACTTCTTGCTTTTCTACCTTGCTCGGCCGCCCGACGGCCGCCAGCCAGGACATCCGCACCTCATAGCTCAGCACCTGCACCGCCGTGGCGAGGTTGAGCGAGCTGAAGTCCGGATCGGACGGGATATGCACGTGATAATGACATCGCTGCAGTTCGTCGTTGGTCAGGCCGGAATCTTCGCGCCCGAACACCAGCGCGATCTCGGCCCCCTGCCCGGCCTCCTCGACCACTTTCAACCCGGACTCACGGGGATCGAGCAATGGCCAGGGAATACGACGGTCGCGGGCACTGGTGCCAAACACCAGGTTGCAGCCGTTCAACGCCTCTTCCAAGGTGGCGACGACTTGCGCGTTTTCAAGGATATCGGTAGCGCCGGAAGCCCGCGCATCGGCTTCAGCGGACGGAAAGATCCGCGGTTCCACCAGTACCAGGCGCGACAGCCCCATGTTCTTCATGGCCCGCGCGGCCCCGCCGATATTGCCCGGATGACTGGTATTGACCAGGACAACACGAATATTTTGCAGCACGAGAGACACTCTCAGACTCGGCGAAGGGGAGCAAATCTTACAGAAGCACTGGGGATTGCGCCACGAGCGCCAACGTCGTCCTTCTCCCCCGGGACTTTTCTGGTAGAATGTTCGGCTTTCTTTAACACTCTAGGTGAAATGTCCATGCAGCCCATGCTGAATATCGCGCTGCGCGCCGCCCGCAGCGCCAGTGAATTGATTTTCCGCTCCATCGAGCGCCTGGATACCATCAAGGTCGACGAAAAAGACGCCAAGGACTACGTGTCCGAAGTGGATCGCGCGGCTGAACAGAAAATTATCGACGCGCTGCGCAAGGCCTATCCAACCCACGGCATTCGTGGCGAAGAAACCGGCTTCCACGCCGGCAGCGGTGAAGGCGAAGAATACCTGTGGATCATCGACCCACTCGATGGCACCACCAACTTCCTGCGTGGCATCCCGCACTTCGCGGTCAGCATCGCCTGCAAATACCGCGGCCGCCTTGAGCACGCCGTGGTCCTCGACCCGGTTCGCCAGGAAGAGTTCACCGCCTCCCGTGGCCGTGGCGCCCAGCTCAATGGCCGTCGCCTGCGCGTCAGCGGTCGCACCAGCCTGGACGGCGCCCTGCTGGGTACCGGCTTCCCGTTCCGTGACGACCAGATGGACAACCTGGACAACTACCTGGGCATGTTCCGCGCCCTGGTCGGCCAGACCGCTGGCATCCGCCGCGCCGGTGCCGCGAGCCTGGACCTGGCCTATGTCGCCGCCGGTCGTTTCGATGCATTCTGGGAGTCGGGCCTGTCCGAGTGGGACATGGCCGCAGGCGCCCTGCTGATCCAAGAGGCCGGCGGCTTGGTGAGCGACTTCACCGGCGGTCACGACTTCCTGGAAAAAGGCCATATCGTTGCTGGCAACACCAAGTGCTTCAAGGCTGTGCTGACGGCGATCCAGCCGCACCTGCCAGCTTCGCTGAAGCGCTAAGCACCCAGCCACAAAAAAGCACCCCTCGGGGGTGCTTTTTTATGCCTGCGATTTGAGACCAAACCACCCCCGCAAGGGCTGCCGCCTACCTGTAGGAGCCGGCTTTCACAGGGACCGCGCCCAACCGGAAATCCATATCGAGCGCAAAACCTGCGTTTGATTATTGACCAGGCTGGCCTTGAACCGGCGGGTTCTGGCTCAGGACCAGATGCCCGTCCTTGTCCACCGGGATCTGGTTACCCGGATCGCGATCCATGCGGATCTTGCCTTCCTTGCCGCCCAACTGATAGCGCACATCGTAGCCGACGACCCTGTCGCTGACATCGTTGACCGTATTGCAGCGCTTCTGGGTCGTGGTGTAGGTGTCACGCTCCTGCATGCCCTCCTGCACCTTGTTACCGGCGTAACCACCACCGACCGCACCGACCACGGTGGCCAGGGTCTTGCCGCGACCGCCACCGACCAGGCTACCCAGCAAACCACCGCCGACCGCACCCAGTGCGGTACCGGCCAGACGGTGCTCATCCTGGACTGGTTTCTGCCGGGTCACCGCGACATCTTCACAGACTTGGCGCGGGGTCTTGATTTGAGTCTTGACCGGCTCTACCGCCAATACTTGCGCATACTCAGGGCCGCCTTTTACCAGGTTATAGGTGGCAACAGCACCCCCGGCAGTCACACCGACAGCACCCAATACCGCACCCACCAGCAACGACTTGTTCACGTGAACCTCCTGACCATCACAAGCGGATCGATGCCCGCCTTTCTCTATGGCTTTGGAGTATAAAAAAAGGCGCGAGTTCAACACTCGCGCCTTTATCAGCTGACAACCTGAAGAAAGATTTCCGTCAAGGACGGTCGTCGACTTCCTTCTGGGTATTGGCCGGAGGAATCAGGTCCTCGCTGTTCAGGTTCAGCCAGATCAGCACCACGTTGGCGATGTAGATCGACGAATAGGTACCCGCCAGCACCCCGACGAACAGGGCGATGGAGAAACCGAACAGATTGTCGCCACCAAAGAACAGCAGCGCGGTAATCGCCAGCAGGGTGGAGATCGACGTCGCCATGGTCCGCAGCAGGGTCTGAGTGGTCGAGACGTTGATGTTCTCGATCAGGCTGGCCTTGCGCAGCACACGGAAGTTCTCACGCACCCGGTCGAAGACCACGATGGTGTCGTTGAGCGAGTAGCCGATAATCGCCAGTACCGCCGCCAGCACCGTCAGGTCGAAGGTGACCTGGAAGAACGACAGGATACCCACGGTCACCACCACGTCGTGGATCAGCGAGACGATGGCACCGACCGCGAACTTCCACTGGAAGCGGAAGGCCAGGTAGATCAACACGCCGCCCAGCGCCATAAGCATGCCGAGGCCGCCCTGGTCGCGCAGCTCTTCACCTACCTGCGGACCGACGAACTCGACGCGCTTGATCTGCGCCGGGTTATCGCCGCCGACCTTCTGCAGCGCCTCGGCCACCTGATGACCCAGCTGCGGGTCTGCACCCGGCATCCGCACCAGCAGATCGGTGGTCGCGCCAAAACTCTGCACGATCGCCTCGTGATAACCGGACTCACTCAGCTGCTCGCGCACCTTGGAGACATCCGCCGCATGCTCGTAGGTCAGCTCGATAAGCGTACCGCCGGTAAAGTCCAGACCGTAGTTCATACCCTTGTGGAAGCAGCTGAACAAGGCCAATGCGGTGAGGAACAGGGTGAAGCCGAACGCAACGTTGCGAACACCCATGAAGTTGATAGTACGTAACATGGCAGCCCCTTAAATCCACAACTTCTTGAAGTCACGACCGCCGAAGATCAGGTTGACCATCGCGCGGGTCACCAGAATGGCCGTGAACATCGAGGTAAAGATCCCGAGGGACATGGTCACCGCAAAGCCTTTGACCGGGCCGGTGCCCATGGCAAAGAGGATACCGCCCACCAGCAAGGTGGTCAGGTTGGCGTCGATGATCGCCGTGAACGCACGACCGAAGCCTTCATTGATCGCTCGCTGCACGGTCATTCCCGAGGCAATCTCTTCACGTATCCGCGAGAAGATCAGCACGTTGGCGTCCACCGCCATCCCCATGGTCAGGACGATACCGGCGATACCCGGCAGGGTCAGCGTTGCCCCCAGCAGGGACATCAGCGCCAGCAAGGCAACCATGTTGAAAGCCAGCGCCACGGTGGCAATGATGCCGAAGAAGCGGTAGATGGCGATGATGAACAGCGAGACGAACAGCATGCCCCACAGCGATGCATCGATACCCTTGGTAATGTTGTCGGCGCCCAGGCTTGGACCGATGGTACGTTCTTCAGCGAAGTACATCGGCGCGGCCAGACCACCAGCACGCAGCAGCAGCGCCAGTTCCGAGGACTCGCCCTGGCCGTTCAGGCCGGTGATGCGGAACTGACTGCCCAGCGGCGACTGGATGGTCGCCAGGCTGATGATCTTCTTCTCTTCCTTGAAGGACTGCACCGGCACGTCTTTCTCGACACCGTTGACGACCTGCTTGGTGTAGGTGGTGATCGGCTTCTGTTCGATGAAGATCACCGCCATGCTGCGCCCGACGTTGCTGCGGGTCGCGCGGCTCATCAGCTCGCCACCGTGACCATCGAGCTTGATGTTCACCTGTGGACGACCGTGCTCGTCGAAGCCGGCCTTGGCATCGGTCACCTGGTCACCGGTGATGATCAGGCCACGCTCGATCTGCGCCGGAGGACGATTGCCTTCACGGAACTCGAACTCCTCGGAGGTCGCCTTCGAAGCACCCGGCTCAGCGGCCAGGCGGAACTCCAGGTTGGCGGTCTTGCCGAGGATCCGCTTGGCTTCAGCGGTGTCTTGTACGCCCGGCAGCTCGACCACGATGCGGTTGGCACCCTGACGCTGCACCAGTGGCTCGGCCACACCCAGTTCGTTGACGCGGTTACGGACCGTGGTCAAGTTCTGCTTGATGGAGTATTCGCGGATTTCCGCCAGCTTGGCCGGGGTCATCGCCAGACGCAGTACCGGCTGATCGTTGAGGTCGGCCGTTACAATGTCGAAATCGTTGAAGCTCTTGCGGACCAGCGCACGGGCCTGCTCGCGGGTATCCGTGTCGGCAAAGCCCAACTGGATGGCACCATTGAACGGTGGCAGGGTGCGATAACGCACACGCTCCTTGCGCAACAGGCTCTTGACGTCGCCGTCATAGACTTTCAGGCGGGCGTCGACGGCTTTTTCCATGTCCACTTCCAGCAGGAAGTGCACACCACCGGACAAGTCCAGACCCAGCTTCATCGGGTGCGCGCCGAGGCTGCGCAGCCATTGCGGGGTGGTCTGTGCCAGGTTCAGGGCCACGACATAGTCGTCGCCAAGGGCTTTGCGCACCACGTCCTTGGCCGGCAGTTGGTCTTCCTGCTTGGTCAGGCGGATCAGACCGCCCTTGCCGCCGGCGGCCAGAGTGGCGCCCTTGACGGTGATCTTGGCATCGGTGAGCGCCTTGCTCACGCGGTCCAGATCGGCCTGCGTGACCTGCAACGCCGTGCTGGCGCCGCTGACCTGGATCGCCGGATCGTCAGGATAGAGATTGGGAGCGGAATAAATAAAACCGACCGCCAGCACCGCCAGGATCAGTAGGTATTTCCACAGAGGGTATTTGTTCAGCATCACGCCGCCCGCTTATGACGCGGGGCGCCTTGCGCGCCCCGTCGATTGTTGAAAGTTGAAACTTAGATCGCTTTCAGCGTGCCTTTAGGCAGGGTGGCCGCGATGGCGCCCTTCTGAAACTTCATTTCGACGGTGTCGGACACTTCCAGCACCACGAAGTCGTCGCTGACTTTGGTGATCTTGCCAGCGATACCGCCGGTGGTGACCACTTCATCGCCTTTGGCCAGGTTGCCCAGCAGGTTCTTCTGCTCCTTGGCGCGCTTGGCCTGTGGACGCCAGATCATCAGGTAGAAGATGACCAGGAAGCCGACCAGGAAGATCCATTCGAAACCACCGCCCAGGGGACCGGCGGCAGCAGCCGGTGCGGCACCGTCCGCGAACGCGTTAGAGATGAAAAAGCTCATTTAGCACTCCAGTTGCAAGAATTCAGTTCTGAAAATTCAGTCCAAAGGCGGTACGGGAAGCCCGCGTTTGGCGTAGAAGGCATCGACAAAGGCGGCCAATGTACCCTGTTGAATAGCCTCGCGCAAACCAGCCATCAGGCGCTGGTAATGGCGCAAATTGTGGATCGTATTCAACATGCTCCCCAGCATTTCGCCGCACTTGTCCAAATGATGCAGATAAGCACGGGAGAAGTTCTGGCAGGTGTAGCAATCGCAGGTCGGATCCAACGGCGATTCATCATGGCGATGGAACGCGTTGCGGATCTTCAGCACGCCGGTATCGATGAACAGGTGCCCATTGCGGGCATTACGAGTTGGCATCACGCAATCGAACATGTCCACCCCGCGGCGCACACCCTCTACGAGATCTTCCGGCTTGCCAACGCCCATAAGGTAACGAGGTTTGTCAGCGGGCATCAGGCCGGGCAGGTAATCCAGCACCTTGATCATTTCGTGCTTGGGCTCGCCCACCGACAGACCGCCGATGGCCAGGCCGTCGAAGCCGATCTGGTCGAGGCCTTCAAGGGAGCGTTTGCGCAGGCTTTCGTGCATACCGCCCTGAACGATGCCGAACAGCGCGGCGGTGTTCTCGCCGTGGGCATTTTTCGAGCGCTGGGCCCAACGCAGCGACAGCTCCATGGACACCCGGGCGACGTCTTCGTCAGCCGGGTACGGGGTGCACTCGTCGAAAATCATCACGATGTCCGAACCCAGGTCGCGCTGGACCTGCATCGACTCTTCCGGGCCCATGAACACCTTGGCGCCGTCGACCGGCGAGGCGAAGGTCACGCCCTCCTCCTTGATCTTGCGCATGGCGCCCAGGCTGAACACCTGGAAGCCGCCGGAGTCGGTGAGGATCGGGCCTTTCCACTGCATGAAGTCGTGCAGGTCGCCGTGGGCTTTGATCACCTCGGTGCCAGGGCGCAGCCAAAGGTGGAAGGTGTTGCCAAGGATGATCTCGGCGCCGGTGGCGACGATATCCCGAGGCAGCATGCCCTTGACCGTACCGTAGGTGCCCACCGGCATGAAGGCTGGGGTTTCGACGGTACCGCGGGGGAAGGTCAGGCGACCGCGACGCGCCTTGCCATCAGTGGCGAGCAGCTCGAACGACATACGACAGGTGCGACTCATGCTTGGTCCTCTGGGGCCCGATCCTTGGGTGCGGCAGGCGCCGGGTTGCGGGTGATGAACATCGCATCACCGTAACTGAAGAAGCGGTAGCCGTTGTCCACGGCGGCCTTGTAGGCGGCCATGGTCTCGGGGTAACCGGCGAAGGCCGAAACCAGCATCAGCAGCGTGGATTCGGGCAGATGGAAATTGGTTACCAGGGCGTCGACCACATGGAAGGGACGGCCGGGGAAGATAAAGATATCGGTGTCGCCGCTGAACGGCTTGAGCACGCCATCGCGGGCGGCGCTTTCCAACGAACGGACGCTGGTGGTACCGACGGCGATCACCCGACCACCGCGCGCGCGGCAGGCGGCCACGGCGTCGACCACTTCCTGGCCGACTTCCAGCCATTCGTGGTGCATGTGGTGGTCTTCGAGACGCTCCACGCGGACCGGCTGGAAAGTCCCGGCGCCGACGTGCAGGGTGACGAAAGCGCTTTCAACACCCTTGGCGGCGATGGCGTCCAGCAGCGGCTGATCGAAATGCAGCCCGGCGGTGGGCGCGGCCACGGCGCCGAGGCGTTCGGCGTAGACGGTCTGATAGCGCTCGCGGTCGGCGCCTTCATCGGGACGGTCTATATAAGGAGGCAACGGCATATGACCGACGCGCTCCAGCAGCGGCAGCACTTCCTCGGCGAAGCCCAGTTCGAAGAGCGTGTCGTGGCGGGCGAGCATCTCGGCTTCGCCGCCGCCGTCGATCAGTATCTTCGAACCGGGTTTGGGCGACTTGCTGGAGCGCACATGGGCCAGCACGCGATGGGTATCGAGGACCCGTTCCACGAGGATTTCCAGCTTGCCGCCAGAGGCTTTCTGGCCGAACAGGCGGGCTGGAATGACCCGGGTATTATTGAACACCATCAGATCGCCCGGGCGTAAATGCTCAAGCAAATCAGTGAATTGACGGTGTGCGAGCGCGCCGCTGGGGCCGTCGAGGGTCAGCAGGCGACTGAGGCGTCGCTCGGCCAAAGGATGGCGAGCGATCAGGGAATCGGGGAGCTCGAAAGTAAAGTCAGCGACGCGCATGATGGGGTTCGTTCAGCAGGGCCGGGAAGTTTAGCGGAAATCGTTAAAATTGACCACGAAAGCCGATTGACCAACGGTAATCACGTCTCTATACTTCGCCGCCATTGAGCCCTGATGGCGGAATTGGTAGACGCGGCGGATTCAAAATCCGTTTTCGAAAGGAGTGGGAGTTCGAGTCTCCCTCGGGGCACCATCTTAAAAAAAGACCTTGAAATTCAAGGTCTTTTTTTTCGTCCACAGAAAAGCGAAAGGTAGCACGATCCCTGTAGGAGCCGAGCTTGCTCGCGAAGAACGATAACGCGGAGAGCCTGCCGTGCGCCGCCGCCAATCTCGACATCAATCGAAGATCGGCCGGTCCTTACCCTCTCTCCCGTCGCAGCATTCCCTGAGTCAAATCCCCATCTCACCCAGGCAATGCGATGCCCTGCTCGTAGCGTCTTGTTTCAGCTTACTCCTTGTGGCCGTGTATGGTGGGTTGTATGGTTCTGGAAAGTGCTAACTCCCCCATACAAGTCCATGAACAGATCCGACATCCAAGCACCGGCCATTGGCCAAAGCCACCGCAATACCGCCAGCGACCATGGTTTGCTCAACAGCGAGCGATCGCTTAAGCTTTTCACAGTGAGCATTCAATCTCTGGAGGCTGCCATGGCCACCACCAAAAAAATCGACAAGCCCCGCAAGAAGGCCATCAGCAGTGAGCTGACATACCTTGATGTGCGTCAGGCCGCGCGTGACGGACAAAAAGCCTTTGAGGCCTTCGTTATCAGCGGCAAGCTGCCCGTCACCAAGTAGTCACGCATGCCAGCGGTCAAGGTCTCCGATCTCTTCAAGAACATTCAGAACTGGCAGAATTTCTACGCACACTTTTACAACTACAAGGTATGTGGCGACCTAGCAAACATTTTCGGGCGAGATGAGCGTCTTGACCTAAGAGAAATGCACCATATTCATCTCGCCAACACCCTGGAAATGCAAAACCGCTGGGCCAGAACGCAAAGACAATTTTACCGCACGACCCGCCTGAACGATCCCGAGAATGACTTCTGGCTGATTTACGCCTACGACGAGTTCAAGGATGAATACCTGCTGCTGACGATCCTGGGGCCAGACGCCCACAATCGAGATGATTGGGGTGCCTTCTTGCGTAGCATTCACAATCAGATTGTGGAGCCGTGGGTGCTCGGAAAAATGACCTATCCTGACGAAGAGGACTAAGAAGAGCCGTCACGTGTGGCATTACACCTGCCAAAAAGGGCTCGCTTGATTTCTGCCATGCAGTATTGTTTCCGGCAACAGGAACGTCTACGCTCGGCAGCTACTAAGCTCAGCACGCGAAAGGAATTGCAAGCATGGTCCATCCCTTCCTTCAGCACCACCTTGCCCGCACAGAACCGATGCGGGAGCAAAACCCCTCGCGCACGCCAAGAGCAGCACTCAACAAACAAAACATTTAAAGACGCCACTCAGTCGATTACTCGTAGTCCATGGCCTGATTGAGCACTATTTTTAGCAACACTTAACATTTATTGGGGATAGCACATGAGCTTTGACTTCAAAAATGCAACAAAAGATAGTCTCAAGGCTGAATATAAACGTATCGCTACCGAGTTGGGAGATGATCAGTTTTTCACCAAAAAAGAATTGAACCACCTTCCGGAAATTCTTGCTGACGGCGAACAAATACTGGCCTTCACATCCGGACTGATGGACGCCAACACCTGGCTCATTACCCTTACCGACCGCCGGATCATCTTCCTTGATAAAGGAATGATCTATGGATTGAAGCAAACCACTATCGACCTGGACAAAATAAACGCTGTGTCGGGTGAAACCGGCATCTTCTTTGGCAAGATCAAGATCGAAGACGGCGCAAAAGAAAGGGAAATCAGGAACGTCTGGAAAAAAACTGTCGTCCGATTCACGAACAAAGCTCGTGATGCCATTGAGGCACGTAAGCGCCCCCAGCACCAGACAGCACCAACCAACGCTGATGATTTTGTTTCAAAACTGGAGCGACTGGCGGGCTTGAAAGACAAAGGTGTACTGAGCCAGCAGGAGTTCGACCAGCAAAAAGCCAAGCTTTTGGCCGATTAACTCCATGGAGCTTCTTGTAGTTCTTGCCGGTATTGCCGGTCTGGTTCTGCTCTATTTCTGCCTGGGCATCGCCCTCAAATTTATTTGGGGCTGGTGGATATCCATCGTGGCAGTACTATTTTGCATCTATATTGGCTTGACCCATGGATGGGTCGGAGCAATCGGCGGCGTACTCGGTTCTTGCGTCGCACTGACGACCAACAACAAGTGGCACGACACGAAACTATACTTATTCGTCTGTGACAAGCTGGATAAGTGGTTCTATTTCAAAGACACCTGAATGCTTGAGAAGGTCTGGCCGCCTCATGGAGTGCTTCGAACGAGAGAGCAAAAGGATAATACTTGAATCTTTGAGAAGGAAGGTCTGAAACGAACACCCATCGTGTTACCGCATTAATCAAGATATGTCAGTGCAAGGCAATCTCTTGGCACTTCTGGAAACCTTCGGTTACACCCAAATATTGCAAGCGGAAAAAGGTCTCAGTAAAATGAGTTTCCACGTTGATGCACTCAGTGAGACCAACAAACCTGCAGCAAGCAGATTTGTGGAAAAACCGCCCTACTAAGGCGGTTTTTTTTCGCCTCCACTTTCTGGAAAAAGAGGTACCCCGCCCCCTCGTGGACAACACCTCGGGCAGCACTCATCTAGACTCAACAGGCGGTCGCAAAAAGAACCGCGTACGTCGCTTTGGTGCAGGCGAATCAAAGGCCGCGTGGCAAGCTGCCTTTTATGCCTTGAAGAGGTGCGGCAAAGACCGCACCGGGCCCAACAAGATACCCGCCCAGGGTGCCTGGCCAACGGCCTGAAATGCCACGATACCGTGACGTGGCGTGAGTGCCGCAGCCGACACTTTCGGACAACCGACAACCGCCTGGTTTGTCCGTGACCGTGAGGAATGCCGTATGCCTGATGAGATGTTGCACCTGCCTATGGTCAACAACGTGCTGGAGCGCCACAAGGGCTCCCCCGGCGCACTGTTGCCCATCCTTCATGAGATTCAGGCGGACATCGGCTACATCCCCGATGCCACCGTCCCCGAGATTGCCCACGCCCTCAACCTGAGTCAGGCCGAAGTGCGCGGGGTGATCAGCTTCTACCACGACTTCCGTAGCGCACCTCCGGCCCGGCATATCCTGCGCCTGTGCCGCGCCGAGTCCTGCCAGAGCCGCGGCGCCGAGCAACTCGCCGCGCAGTTGCGCGAACGCCTGCAACTGGACGACCACGGCAGCAGTGCCGACGGCAACATCAGCCTGCGCCCGGTGTACTGCCTCGGCGCCTGCGCCTGTTCACCGGCCCTCGAGCTGGATGGCCAGGTGCACGCACGACTCAGCGCCGAACGCCTGGATGCCCTGCTCGACGCTTGCCAGGAGGACGCATGATGCCGTGCCTTTATCTGCCCGCTGACTCCCTTGCCCGTGCCGTGGGTGCCGATGAGGTAGCCGCGGCCCTTGCCGCGCAAGCCCAGGAACGCAATCTGCCGCTGGACCTGCAACGCACCAGCTCCCGTGGCCTGTACTGGCTGGAACCGCTGCTGGAAATCGACAGCGCGCAAGGCCGTATCGGCTTCGGCCCGCTGACCGTTGCCGATGTGCCGTCGCTGCTCGATGCGCTGCAAGGCGATCCGTCCGCCCATCCCCTGGCCTTGGGCCCGGTGGAGCAGTTGCCGTATCTGAAGACGCAACAACGCCTGCTGTTCGCCCGCGCCGGCATTACCCGGCCGCTGTCCCTGGAAGATTACCGCACCCACGGTGGCTTCGAAGGCTTGACCCAGGCCATCGCCCTGGGCGGCGAACAGACCGCCAGCGCCGTGTTCGATTCCGGCCTGCGTGGCCGTGGCGGCGCGGCCTTCCCGGCCGGGATCAAATGGCGCACGGTGCGCAGCGCCCAGGCGGCGCAGAAATACATTGTCTGCAACGCCGACGAAGGCGACTCCGGCACTTTCGCCGACCGTATGCTGATGGAAGGCGACCCCTTCCTGCTGATCGAAGGCATGGCCATTGCCGGCATCACCGTCGGCGCCAGCTACGGCTACATCTATGTGCGCTCGGAATATCCACAAGCCGTGGCCACCCTGCGCGAAGCGCTGGACATCGCCCGCGCCGCCGGTTACCTCGGCACCAATGTCGGCGGCAGCGGCCTGCCCTTCGACATGGAAGTGCGCGTCGGAGCCGGTGCCTACATCTGCGGTGAAGAAACCGCGCTACTGGACTCCCTCGAAGGCAAGCGCGGGATTGTCCGCGCCAAGCCGCCGATCCCCGCCCTGAAGGGCCTGTTCGGCCTGCCGACCCTGGTGCACAACGTGCTGACCCTGGCCTCGGTGCCGCTGATTCTGGCCAAGGGCGCGCCGTTCTATCGCGACTACGGCATGGGCCGCTCCCTGGGCACCATGCCGTTCCAGCTGGCGGGCAATATTCGTCACGGCGGCCTGGTGGAACGCGCCTTCGGCCTGACCCTGCGGGAACTGGTGGAAGACTACGGCGGCGGTACCGCCAGCGGCCGACCACTGAAGGCTGCCCAGGTCGGTGGCCCCCTTGGCGCCTGGGTACCACCCAGCCAATTCGACACACCGCTGGATTACGAAGCCTTCGCCGCCATCGGCGCCATGCTCGGTCACGGTGGTGTGGTGGTAGCCGACGACAGCCTGGACATGGCCCGCATGGCCCGCTTCGCCTTGCAGTTCTGCGCCGAGGAATCCTGTGGCAAATGCACCCCTTGCCGTATCGGCTCGACCCGCGGCGTGGAGGTGATCGACCGCCTGTTGGCCGCACCTGACCAGAACGGTCGCGATGCCCAGGCGATCATCCTCAAGGACCTGTGCGACACCCTGCAATACGGTTCGCTCTGCGCACTGGGCGGCATGACTTCCTACCCGGTAGCCAGCGCCCTCAAGTACTTCCCCGCCGACTTCGGTCTGCAGCCCTCGGAGGCCGACCAATGATCACGCTCTTCGACCCGAACACTGATATCGACCTTGGAACCCCGGCCCGCGACAGCCAGGTGCAGGTCACCCTGAACATCGACGGCCGCAGCATCAGCGTGCCCGAAGGCACCTCGGTGATGCGCGCCGCCGCGCTGCTGGGCACCACCATTCCGAAACTCTGCGCCACCGACAGCCTGGAAGCCTTCGGCTCCTGCCGCATGTGCCTGGTGGAGATCGACGGCATGCGCGGCTACCCGGCGTCCTGCACCACGCCGGTCAGCGAAGGCATGAGCGTGCACACCCAGACGCCAAAGCTCGCCACCCTGCGCCGTAACGTCATGGAGCTGTACATCTCCGATCACCCGCTGGACTGCCTGACCTGCTCGGCCAACGGCAACTGCGAGCTGCAAACCGTCGCCGGCCAGGTTGGCCTGCGGGAAGTGCGTTACGGCTATGAAGGTGAAAACCACCTGGCCGAGCAGAAGGACACCTCCAACCCCTACTTCGACTACGATCCGAGCAAGTGCATCGTCTGCAACCGTTGCGTGCGCGCCTGCGAAGAAACCCAGGGCACCTTTGCCCTGACCATTACCGGGCGCGGTTTCGAATCGCGGGTCGCGGCCGCCGGTGGCGAGAATTTCCTCGACTCGGAATGCGTGTCCTGCGGCGCCTGTGTGCAGGCCTGCCCCACCGCGACCCTGATGGAAAAAAGCGTGGTCGAGCTGGGTCAGCCCGAACGCGCCGTGATCACCACCTGTGCCTATTGCGGCGTGGGCTGCTCGTTCCGCGCCGAAATGAAAGGCGACAAGCTGGTGCGCATGGTTCCCGACAAGAACGGCCATGCCAACCACGGCCATTCCTGCGTCAAGGGGCGCTTTGCCTGGGGCTATGCCAGCCACCCGGATCGCATCACCAAGCCGATGATCCGCAAACACATCAACGATCCTTGGCAGGAAGTCAGCTGGGATGAAGCGGTGACCTACGCCGCCAGCGAATTCCGCCGCCTGCAGCAGAAATACGGACGCGACTCCATTGGCGGCATCACCTCCAGCCGTTGCACCAACGAAGAAACCTACCTGGTGCAAAAACTGGTACGGGCCGCCTTCGGCAACAACAACGTCGACACCTGTGCGCGGGTCTGCCACTCGCCGACCGGCTATGGCCTGAAACAAACCCTGGGCGAATCCGCCGGTACCCAGAGTTTCGACTCGGTGATGCAGGCCGACGTGATCCTGGTGATCGGTGCCAACCCCAGCGATGCCCACCCGGTGTTCGCCTCCCAGCTCAAACGCCGCCTGCGTGAAGGCGCGCGACTGATCGTCATCGACCCACGGCGCATCGACCTGGTGGACGCGGTGCATGGCCGCGCCGAACTGCACCTGGCCCTGCGCCCGGGCACCAACGTCGCCATGCTCAACGCCCTGGCCCACGTCATCGTCACCGAAGGCCTGCTCGACCAGGCCTTTATCGACGCCCGCTGCGAGGGCAGCGATTTCGCCCACTGGAGCGAGTTCGTCAGCCGCGCGGAAAACTCGCCGGAAGTCCTTGGCCCGATCTGCGGCGTCGCCGCTGCCGACATCCGTGCCGCCGCCCGCCTGTATGCCGGCGGCAACAATGCGGCGATCTACTACGGCCTGGGCGTCACCGAACACAGCCAGGGCAGCACCGCGGTCATGGGCATCGCCAACCTGGCCATGGCCACCGGCAACATCGGCCGCGAAGGTGTCGGCGTGAACCCACTGCGTGGGCAGAACAACGTGCAGGGCTCCTGTGACATGGGCTCCTTCCCCCACGAGTTGCCCGGTTACCGGCACATCTCCAACGAAGTGGTACGGGCGCAGTTCGAACAGGCCTGGCACGTCACCCTGCAACCCGACCCGGGCCTGCGCATCCCCAATATGTTCGAGGCCGCCCTCAGCGGCAGCTTCAAGGGCCTGTATTGCCAGGGCGAAGACATCGCCCAGAGCGACCCCAATACCCAGCACGTCACCGCGGCCCTGTCGGCCATGGAATGCATCGTGGTGCAGGATATTTTCCTCAACGAAACTGCCAAGTTCGCCCATGTGTTCCTGCCGGGCAGCTCGTTCCTGGAAAAAGACGGCACCTTCACCAACGCCGAGCGGCGCATCTCGCGGGTACGCAAGGTCATGGAACCGCTGGGCGGCAAGGCCGACTGGGAAGGCACGGTGGCCCTGGCCAACGCCCTGGGTTACCCCATGAACTACAAGCACCCGTCGGAAATCATGGATGAAATCGCCAGCCTGACGCCGACCTTCAGCAACGTCAGCTACGCCGAACTGGATCGCCACGGCAGCCTGCAATGGCCGTGCAACGCCGCGGCACCGGACGGCACGCCCACCATGCACATCGAGGAATTCGTGCGCGGCAAGGGGCGCTTCATGCTCACCGGCTACATCCCCACCGAGGAGAAGGTCAACAATCGCTATCCGCTGCTGCTGACCACCGGGCGCATCCTCAGCCAGTACAACGTCGGCGCCCAGACCCGGCGTACCGAGAACGTCGCCTGGCACGACGAAGACCGCCTGGAAATCCACCCGAGCGATGCCGAGAGCCGTGGCATCAACGAAGGTGACTGGGTCGGCATCGGCAGCCGCGCCGGACAGACCGTACTGCGGGCGCGGGTCACCGAACGGGTCGCCCCGGGCGTGGTGTACACCACCTTCCACTTCCCTGAGTCGGGGGCCAACGTCATCACCACCGACAACTCCGACTGGGCCACCAACTGTCCGGAGTACAAGGTCACCGCCGTCGAAGTCAGCCGCGTCTACCACCCTTCCGAGTGGCAAAAACGCTACCAGGAATTCAGCGACGAACAACAACGCTTGCTCGACGAACGCCGCCATGAACGCAGCACCGGAGCCAAAGCCGAGGTGCGCCGATGAGCACTGAAAACCTGATCAAGATGGCCAACCAGATTGCCCAGTACTTCGCCACCGAACCGGACCAGCAACAGGCCGTGCTCGGCGTGCGCAATCACCTGCAGATGTTCTGGACACCCGGCATGCGCAAGGAGCTGCTCGCCTGGCAGACGGAACATCAGGGCGCGGACTTGCACCCGCTGGCGCAGGCGGCGGTCAGTGGGGCGGGCTGGGAGGCTTAGGTTCACACGATCGCTTGCAACCCTTGGCCTGTGAAGACGGGCCAAGGCGCATTGCACAGTTTTTACCGAGCACCCGCACTTCTGTAGAAGCAGGGCCCGGCAACGCACCATTACCCTCGACTAATCAGTCTTCGGCCACTGCTGCGCACCGTGCAGCAAGCGGATAATCTCAATGCGCTTGGCGCGGGATCTGAGGCGATAGACAACGATGAACGGGGTGCTGCTCCCCTTCGTGGGTCCCTTCAATTCGACCGAACCGCCCCATCTCCGGGTGATCGAGCAACTGGCTGACCTGATGCTCGATGCGGTGAAGGTTGCAGGTGATCGCCGCATTCTCCCACTTGACGATTGGTGAAACCTGCCTTTTAACGTAACTACTTAAGACTCCCCGCCAGAAACTGCTGCAACCGCTCGCTGCGCGGCTGTTCAAATACACTGTTCGGGTCTCCCTGCTCCTCTATCCTGCCCTGATGCAGAAAAACCACCTGGTTCGACACCTGCCGGGCAAACGCCATTTCATGGGTGACCACCACCATCGTCCGGCCTTCCTCCGCCAATTGCTGCATGACTTTGAGCACCTCGCCTACCAGTTCCGGGTCCAGGGCCGAAGTGGGTTCGTCGAACAACATCACCTGGGGTTCCATGGCCAGCGCACGGGCAATGGCGACACGCTGCTGTTGGCCGCCGGAGAGCTGGACCGGATATTGGCTCTCGACCTTTTCCGCCAGGCCCACCTTCGCCAGGTAATGCCGAGCCCGCTCCAGAGCTTCCTTGCGTCCGAGACCCAACACACTCATCGGGCACTCGACAAGGTTCTCCAGCACCGTCATATGGCTCCACAGATTGAAGTGCTGAAACACCATCGACAACTGGCTGCGCATCCGCTGCAACTGCCGGGGATTGGCCGCACACAAGTCGCCCCCTGAGTTCTTGCGTGTGAGCAATTCCTCGGCATTGACAGTGATGCGTCCCGACGACGGTTGTTCGAGCAGGTTGATACAACGCAGAAAGGTACTTTTTCCAGAGCCCGAGGAGCCGATGATGCTGATCACATCACCCGCTTTAGCCTTGAGCGAGACACCCTTGAGGACTTCATGGCTGCCATAGTTTTTATGGATATCTTCAACGATCAACTTATACATTCGAGCAAATCCGCTGGGGGTCAGTGCGTCCGGGGTTTGAGGTAAGCCAGCCAATGCAGCTCGCCACATCGAAACAGCCAGATCAGGAAAAACGCGCTGCCGGCATACAACACCCCGGCAATGCCAAACGCAGTGAAAGAGGCATAGGTCGCTGAATTGACGTCCCGGGCAATCTTCAACAAATCGGGCACCGTGGCGGTGAACGCCACCGAGGTGGAGTGCAGCATCAGAATCACTTCATTGCTGAACAACGGCAGGGCCTGGCGCAACGCCGAGGGCAGGACGATCCGCCGATACAGCGTGAAACGGTTCATCCCATAAGCCCGTGCGGCCTCGATTTCGCCATGGGGAACAGCCCTGATGGCGCCGGCGAAAATCTCGGTCATGTAGGCACAGGTATTGAGCCCGAACGCCAACACCGTGCAGTTGAAGCCGTCGCGGAAAAACGCGTTGAGCAAATCCTCGGAGCGCACCACCTGCAAGCTGTACACCCCGGTGTAGAAGAACAGCAGCTGGATATACAACGGTGTACCGCGAAACACGTAGGTGTAGCACCAGACCGGCAGGCGCAACAGTGGATTGCGGCTGACGCGGGCAATCGACAATGGCACCGCCAATAAAAAGCCAATCGCCACCGCCAGGATGAGCAACCACAAGGTCACTGCCAGGCCGGAAAAATACGGCCCGTCACGCCATAAGTACGCCTGCCAGTAGTCACCGAGAATGCCCGTCATAGCGCAGCCTTCCGGACGCCCACTGAGTAGCGCTGCTCAAGCCACATCAGTACCCCATTGGACAGGGTGGTAATGGCGAGGTAGATCAGGCCGCCAACCAGGGTGAAATAAAAGAACTGCAGCGAGCCCTTGCCGGCATCCTGCGTGGCCTTGACCACATCGGTCAGGCCGATGATCGAGACCAGCGCCGTGGATTTGATCAACACCTGCCAGTTGTTGCCGATGCCCGGCAGCGCATGACGGAGCATTTGCGGGAACAGCACCTTGTGAAAGCTGTTCCAGCGGCTCATGCCATACGCCCGCGCTGCTTCCAGCTGGCCTGCCGGAACAGCCTGGAAGGCACCACGAAACGTCTCGGTAAAGTAGGCCCCGTAAATGAAGGAGAGAGTGACGACACCGGCCAGGAACGGGTCAATATCGATCTGGCCGACGCCCAGCCAATCAGTTATGCGGTTGAGCAGCATTTGCAGGCTGAAGAACAGCAACAGAATGATCACCAGATCCGGCATGCTGCGAATCAGCGTCGTATAAGCGGTGGCCAGCGCGCGCAACAAAGGGCTGGTGGACAACTTAGAACTGGCGCCGAGCAGCCCGGCCAGTACGGCGATCAACAGTGAACAGAGCGCCAGTTTGATTGTGGCCAGGGTGCCCAGCAGGATCTGCGGGCCAAAGCCTTCCAGAAGCATTTCACTCTCCTTGTTTTTATTAGGCTGAGGTGAAGGGGATGCGGTAACGGAGCGGTCCGCGCGACCGCTCCGGTCAAGGTAGCGAGAGCGTTATTTCGCGCCGTAGACGTCGAAATCAAAGTATTTCTGGTTGATACGCGCGTAAGTGCCGTTGGCCAGAATGGTTGCCAGGGCCTTGTTCAAATCTTCGCGTAACGCGACATCGTTCTTGCGCAGGCCGATGCCGTCACCGACCCCGAAAAAGGCCGGATCGTCCAGGGTCGCACCGGCAAACTCATAGTCCTTGCCCGCCGCCGTGCCGAGGAAACCGTAACTGGCTTGAATGGCGCCCTGCAGCGAAGCATCAAGGCGGCCCACCACCAGGTCGGCGTAGACCTGGTCCTGATTCTGGTACGACAGCACGTCCACGCCCTTCGAACCCCAGACGGCTTTGGCAAATGCCTCCTGGGTCGAGCCCTGCTCCACGCCAATGCGCTTGCCCTTGAGCGATTCAAGGGTCGGCAGCAGCCCCGATCCGCGCTTGACCACCAAACGTGCCGGCGCGTTGGAAACCTTGTCGGTAAAAGCGATCTGCTCCTGGCGCTTGGGGGTCACGGTCATCGACGACGCCACCGCGTCGAACTTGCGCGCCAGCAGCGCCGGGATCATCCCATCCCAGCTGCTTTCTACCCAGACACAGTGGGCTTTCAGCTCGGCGCAGAGCGCTTCGGCGATATCGACCCCGAAGCCGGTCAGGGAGCCGTCCTTGTTCTTGTATTCCAGCGGCGGGTATGTGGGATCGACACCCAGCTTCAAGGTTTTACCGGACCAGTCAGCCGCGCCAGCCAGGCTGGAAGCCGTCAGGAACACCAGGGATACAGCGGCAATCATCTTGTTCATTGTTATTTTCCTCTTCAGACCGCAGACGATTTTTTTGTACAGACTGACGCGCGAAAAGACGGCGTCTCAACTCAGGAAACGCTCGACCAACTTGACCCAGTAGCTCGCCCCGATCGGCAGACAGGCATCATTGAAGTCGTAGCCGGGGTTGTGCAACTGACAACCGCGCTCGCCCTCTCCGTTGCCAATCACCAGGTAACTGCCGGGGCATTGTTCCAGGATGAAGGCGAAGTCCTCACTCGCGGTGAAGGGCCGCAGGTTGTCGATCAATTGCTCTTCGCCCAACCAGTCCAGGGCGACTTCCCGGGCAAACGCGGTCTGCTCGGGATGGTTGATCAATACGGGATGACAATGTTGATAGTCGATCTCGGCGCGGGCACCGAAACTGGCAGCCTGTCCATTGACCAACTCGGTAATTCTGACTTCAAGCAGGTGGCGAATTTCAGGGGTCAGTGCCCGCACGCTCAAGCTCATCTGGGCGCTGGACGGGATCACATTCGACGCGCTGCCAGCGTGCAGGGAGCCCACCGTGATAATCGCCATTTCCTGTGGATTGACGTTGCGCGACACGATGCTTTGCAGCGCAATCACAATCGACGAGCAGACCAGCACTGGATCGACCGCCTTGTGCGGCACCGCGCCATGGCCACCGTTACCGAGGATGGTGATCGTCACCGTGTCGGCCGAAGCCATGAACGGCCCGCTGTAGAACCCCATGTGCCCGACGGGATAACCCGGCACGTTGTGCATGGCAAAGATCGCGTCACACGGAAAGCGTTCGAGCAAGCCCTCTTCGAGCATTTTCCGGGCACCACCGAGCCCTTCTTCGGCCGGTTGAAAGATCACTTGCAGGGTGCCATTGAACGTCCGGGTCTGTGCCAGGTGCCTGGCGGCCGTCAGCAAGGTAGCCGTATGTCCGTCGTGGCCACAGGCATGCATAACCCCGTCGATTCGGCTGGCATAGGGCAAGCCGCTGGCCTCCTGAATCGGCAGCGCATCCATGTCGGCACGCAAACCGATGGAGCGGCCTTGGCCATTTTTCAGGGTGCCGACGACGCCGGTCTTGCCGACGCCGGTGCTGACCTGAAAACCCCACTGGGTCAAACATTGAGCAACACGCTCGCTGGTGGCGAACTCTTCAAAACCCAGCTCGGGATGCGCGTGAATAGCGCGACGCAACGCGATCATTTCATCCTGTATCGCTGCAATACCTGACAGGACATGGCCGGCATCCATTGTTGTACCCCTTCGACGAGATCTGAGCGGTTGATGGGGTGGATCTTAGGGAAGCGACACTGGGCTGGGGAGACGCAGTTTGGTTATGATGACAACCATAAGTTGTCACCAGGGTGAGCAGATGAAGCTGCATCAATTACAAGCGCTGATTGCCAGCGCTGAAACCGGCAGTATCCGCGCCGCCGCGCGTTCGCTGGAAATTTCCCAGGCCGCGGTGACCAAAGCCCTGCGCGAGCTGGAAACCAGCCAGCAGCTACCACTGTTCACCCGAACGCCCAGTGGCCTGAGCTTCACCCAGTACGGCAAAGTCCTGCTGACCCACGCCCGGCTGGTGATCAAGCAGCTGGAACACGCGCAAACCGAACTCGATCACCTGCGAGGCAAGGCTCAGGGACGGCTGTGTGTCGGGGTCACACCCTGGATCGCGCTGACCTTCCTGCCTGAAGTGGTGGTGGCGTTTCGCGAACAAATGCCGGAAATCCGTCTGGAGTTGTTTGAAAGCCTGATGGCGGTGGCCCAACCGTTATTACGCGATGGCAGCATGGACTTTGCGATTGGCCAACTGCACCCGACGCAATCGAGCCAGGAGTTCGCCAGCGAAATCTTGCTGGACTACCAGACCTCGGTGCTGGTCCGACAGGGCCATGCACGCCAGGGTGCGCGATCGATTCACGAACTGCTGGAGCAGGACTGGACGCTGAACTACGCACCGGACGGGCACGATGGGCTGATGCAGGAGTTGTTCTGGCAACACGGCGCGCAGATCGATGAAAAACGCATCGTCCGTGCCCATTCGCTGGCCATTTTGCAGATGATGGTCGAGCGGGCCGATATGTGCACCTGGGGGCCATCCATAGTGAGCATTGCCCCGCCCTTTCTCGGTCGAGTGGTTTCCCTGGAGCTGAAGGAACAGTTCGAACCGAGACAACTGAGCATCGTGACACGCCGTAATGGCGCGCTGAGCAAACCGGCGCAGTGCTTCGCGGATTGCTTGTTACAGGTCATTCGGCGCCATGCCCGTTCAGCGAAGAAGGAGGACCGGCAGCTTTTTGAAACCTTACGGCTGCGGCTATGAGGCGACAGCAGAAGCACGAAAAACCCCGCCATCCTGCTTCCTGTAGGAGCCGAGCTTGCTCGCGATGAACGATAACGCGGTGAGCCTGCCAACACCCACCGCCCAAACCGGTCTCAACCGAACGTCACCCGCCTACACCGATGCCCCGCGCAACATCCCCTGCGTCAAATCATCGATCACCGCCTTGCCCATCTCGCCCAGGTAATGCGATGCCCAGGCATAGCGTTCGCCGTCGGTTTCCAGTGCGGCATCGAGGGAGAGTGCTTTGGCGCAATAGAGCAGGAGATTTCAGATGAAAGTATCACTTATTCAGGGCGACTTCATCGCGGCACCCAAGCACTAGAAGGCGTTCACTTGAGATCTACACTGCCTGGACCGGCGCTTTCGCGGGCAAGCCCGGCTCCTACAGGGTTTGTGTGTACCGAATGATTTGTGGCGCTATTCCGAATGCTTGGTTCGTGAAAACCAGGACAAACCACACGCTCTCTCCCGGACTGGACCCGGTAGTGGCACTTCAGTAGCATCACCGCCTTTCTTCCGTATCCGTCAGCCAGGGATGACCATGCCGGTTCTTTCACTTTATCCATCACGCCTGTTAACCACCACGACACTGCTGCTATCGGCGCTACTGGGAGGTTGCAGCGTCAACGGTACCTACCCGGACGCCACGGACCCAGACGCCGCCAAGCTGCGTTTCATCGCCAACACGCAAAACGCCACGCTCGATTACTTCGATGCCGAGCATTGCGATGGGCAAACCACCGGTATTCTCAACAACCTGTTGCTTGGCGATACCAAGCGACGCGCCGACATGAGCATCGCGCCGCCGGAAAACGCCAGGGGCTATCTGGAAATCAAACTCAAGCCCGAACACGAAACCCTTCTGCGGATCCATACCCAGAACGGCTATTCGGTTTGTGGCAACAGCATCAATCTCAAGCCTGAACGCAATGCCGAATACGAGCTGACCTTCGACTCCGGCAAAGGCCAGTGCAGCAGTAAGTTACAACAGGTCCGCAAGATCAATGGCAAGGAGCAGCGCAGTCCTGTCCTGATCTTTGAAAAAGGCCTCCCGGCCTGTGTCGGGCGCAATCTGATGTTCCCAAAACCACCTGAACCGTTGCCGGACACCCCCCATCGCCTGGAACTGATAGGCCGGATTATCGACAACAGTCTGATTCCAGCCATGAAACCCGACCCGGCTGAAATCGCCAAGAGCGCGTTCTCCGCGGAAAAAATCGACGGTTTGATCGCCGAGCGCAAGGCCAAGCTGGGCTTCACCCTGCCGGACGACTATTGGACCTTGTATCGCCAGAATCTCCAGGCCTTCGATGCAGAAGCGGCCCAACGCAAAGAGCGGACCTTGCAGCTTTACAAGGACGAGTACCTTCTGCGCCTGCGTCAGTTGAAGGATGAGGACCTGGAACAACGGGCGCAGCCCGAAGACAAGTCAGCCAAATCGACCAATGTGGCCGCGCTCGAACAATACAAGTCGATGACTCTCTACTATTTCGGCGCCAGCAAGCGGGTGATGCTCGAAACCATCGACCATCATCTGAAGCGGATGGCGCAGATGGATGCGCATTACGGCGTCTGCGAGCGTTACGACGATTGCTGGAGACGCTGAAGCCCGGGGCCTCGCAGCAAGGCTCACGCACGCTACTGCCGCGAGAAAAGCCCAACATTCGCTATCATCACCTATGCTTTCGGCGACCACTCCAGCGCACCGCCGCCATCTGCCGATCACAGACAAGGACGCTCCATGCCGCGCCTCTCCCCGCACATCCAGTTCTCCCTGATCACTCTCGCGTTGACCTGCGTGATCCTGCCGGCCCATGCCGCCGACAAGGTCGAACGCCGCTGCGGCTGGTTCGAAAACCCGACCGCGGCGAACGCCACCCTCACCGACCGTGACGGCACCTGGGAAATCGCGACTCAAGGCGGCTACCAGGCCGAAGGCGGCTGGCCACAGTTCAGCGATGCGCAATGGGTGCGCACCAACGGGCATTATGGCTACGGCTGTGGCTGCATGACCGCCAGCGCCGATCCCGAGACCCACCGCCTGAACCACCTGACCAATGCGGTCGCCCGCCCACTGGCTGCCTGCCGCAACGATACCACCTTGCACGAGCCGGCCAATCCGCTGGCGCCACGGCCACCCGAGGTGCCGGCCTCAGCCAAAAGCATGAAGCCCTACCAGGCCGCGGGCTTCAGCTTCAACTATCCGAAGGGCTGGAAGGTCAGCCAGAACAAGGAATGCCTGAACCTCAATCAGCCAAAGACTCAGACCAACGAGGAATACACTCTCAACCTCTGTGTCCAGCACGGCACGCTGCAACAGGCCGCCGACAGCATGATCTTTTCCCAGGAAGACGGCGTCTGGATGCGTAGCGCCGGCATGGACTCGCCCAGCCCCGTCGACATCATCGAAGGCCCGGGCTGGAAAGGCATGCAAACGACCCAGACCTGTGGCGTCGGCGATGAAGAGACCGGCTTTCACGCCGCCGGCGGTACCTGCCTGATGGCGATCGTCTACAACGACAAGACGCAGTTGCTGTTCGATACCGTGGGTTACTACCAGGACTTCGACACGATTGGCGCGATCATTCGCTCGGTTCGATTTGACCAGAAGCAGTAGAAAATACGCCCCCCTAAGGTGATGCCCAGTGACTGCAACAGATCCGCGAGCGGCTCACGCCCCCGAAATCGGCAATGTTTTTAAACCACTGGGGGTTTGAATATGCGCGATCAAAAACGGAGTTGACGTATTTTTGAGCGCATGAAGATAAACCGGCCCCGAAAAGTTTATGGCCGTCAGCACCGCTTTGATTTTTTCCGGATCAGTATGGAAGACATCCAAAGCCACGAGAGAACAGCCTTTGTCTTGCATTGTGCTCGCGGGATGAGTCGCCTGTTCCCATTGGATCAGGGTCGGGGCAGAGCCTCCCAAAGGCAGGCGGCCGTCCGCAGGTATGGTTATCTGCCAAGACAACGCTCCTCTGGTCATGGGCTCGACATCCCCGACGATGTCGTGGCAGGAAGCGCTGGCGGCTTGGATATCATCGGTTCGCGCAACCCATGTCGCCAGGCGCGCCGGTGAGTCGGGCGCAAGTTGATCAAGGCCGAACCAGCGAGGCCGGCTGGGGCGTTCAGCCGATGGGTCCGCCGCAATCACTTCCAGATAAAGCTCAGGGCCAAGGCGGAGCAACCGGTTATGGGTGCCCATACGTGGATGGGCACCGCCCGGTTGAAGGTCGACGCCCAGAACGCCAGTGACGAACGCACAGCCGGTATCGAGGTCCGGCGCCACCACAGCCAGGTGATCGATAGTACTTTTCACACACGCACCGCCTTGATGATTTTGTGCAGAGGAGCAATGGTATTCGAACAACGCATCAGCACCGGTTTTCAACGCTATTTTTTCCTTAGCGGCAGGAAGTAGCTGCCCCACTCGATAGCCATGAGAACCAGATTGATGCCATCGCGGAACAACAAGCTGCCGACAGCCCGTCGTACCTCCTTCGCGCTGATACGGCCGCGGGCGATGTCGAGGCGGGCAAAGCTGTGGATGTGGCGAATGACATCGAACGCCATAAGCCCCGAGGCAGCCAGAAAATAGAAAATCCGCTGCCAGTAGGGTATGCCCAGTGATCGCAGAAGATCCGTGGTGACGTGCTGGTGCGCCACTTCTTCGGCGCAGTGCCATCGCCATAGGCGTGTCTGTGACGACTCCTTGAGCGAGAGCAGGCCGTCTCTACGCAAGGCGGCTTTGGACATGACCGCTGTCACGTGCTCGAACGCGGCCGCCAATGCCAGCTGCGCATTGAGTGACAATTTTGATCGAAGGGTCTCAAGATCCTTTTCGATCATGTGCTCGAACTTCTTGACTTCAAACCCCTGCTCTTCCAGTTGCTCGTTGTACCGCCGGTGCGCTCGCTGATGAGCCTGCTCCTCTGCCACGAAGCGACGCGAATGTTCGGCAAGAAGCGAAGTCTGTTGCAGTTGCAAAGCCGATGACTCCACCACCGCAATCACGAATTGCTCACCCGCAGGAAGCAGGACCGAACAAGCATCGAACAGGTAGGTCCTGATCGAGGTGTCGTTCCAGTAGGGCTTGAAAGCGCTGGCCTCGCCGCTAGGGTCGGACGCCGATTGTTCGAGATAATCCATGCGTCAATGCCTCACAAATGTACCAGGGTACCGGCGGCGGCGATCTCACGGAGCAACCCTGAGAAATAGCCATGCGTGATATGTGCCTGGCGGGGATGCATCTCACCCTTCCTCAGCGCGTCATGCACCTGCCTGAGGCGAAAGCCCGGCACCGCGGGATACAAGTGATGTTCGGCATGAAAGCCAACACCGTGGGGGGCAACCAACAGGCGCTCCCACCACGTGGCAATCACCGTACGGGAGGATCCGGGAACGGAGTGCGGTATAGCGAAATGCTCGGCCACATCGCGCCAATACAGCAACGCCATCAACACGGTAAACAGGGGCAGGAACCAGTACACCAAGGCCGCCAGCCAGAGGTGGAACCCGGTGAAAATCACCACGCACAGAACGGCGAAGATCCATTGGCGATACCGCGTGCCAGGCGGACATTGCGACGCCATTTTCGAAGTCACCAGGGCCGTTCTCAACTCATGGATACCGTACAGCCCCATGCAGTGTTTCAGCAACAGAACGAGTATGTTGGACGCCGATTTGGGAAACGTGAAACGGTCCTGCCCCCGACACGAAACCCAGTTGGGATCGCGCTCGGTCGCGGTATGCAGATGGTGCGCGGTGTGGTCGCGACGAAACCCGAAGATCGTGATGGTGAACGGGATTGCTGTCAGGAAGTCACCCAGCGTGTCGTTGAGAACAGGGCGCGTCCGGCTGAACTGCCGGTGTGAAAACTCATGCATCAGAATGAGTAAGGCA
This sequence comes from Pseudomonas sp. GW821-FHT04D07, assembly GCF_059420225.1. Lineage (NCBI taxonomy): Bacteria > Pseudomonadati > Pseudomonadota > Gammaproteobacteria > Pseudomonadales > Pseudomonadaceae > Pseudomonas > Pseudomonas sp. GW821-FHT04D07. The sequence goes on along the minus strand of NZ_JBWKTH010000004.1, from coordinate 194,808 downwards.
TGTTGCCTTGTACCAATGAACACCACGGCCAACAGCGTGGCCCAAATCGTCTCTGCGTAGATCGCCAGACCCGCCGCACACAGGATAAGTAGCCACTCCAATACCGTGGTGGCGAGTAATCGCAACGGCGCGGTTTTACCCCACGCCAACAACTGGGCGCGCGCCACGGTGCCGATACGATCCCTGGTCCCAGCCGTTTTTGTGCACAGCGGCTCGATAGTTGCGTTTGTCATGGCTTACTTCCAGAGTCGGGGACCGAGTTTCATCCAGGTCGTAAAGAAGGTGGCCAGGTCCATCGAGTTGCCTGGCTTGCTTTTGGCCAGCACCATCGATTGAGCGTGCGCCTGGAACCAGCGGGTGGCCGGAGCGCAATGGTGAGTGCGATGCAGCGAGCGATGCAGGACAAGCCAGGACAGCGGTCCTGGCAGATACAAATCCATCGCGATGTCAGAGGGCGCCCGGCGCGAACCTTTAGCCGAGATGGGTACGCCATAGTGCTCGGCCTGCGTCAGCCAGAAATCCATCCAGGCAGAAATGCAGTACGGGAGCAGATAGGCGCATATAACTTGCCGAGGAACCTCATGGAGGCCTAAAGCCAACACCGCAGCGAAAACGACGAGCAAGGCATTGTTCCAGCGCCAGCGCCAGACCACTGGAGCGGACAGGTAGCGTCGGCAAAGTCGATTGATGGAGACGGCAACCCACAGTTGCTCCACGGCCCCCAGCAGACAGATCAGGCGCGTTCGCCATGACTGTTCGTACAACAACCCTTCGGGATCATCGTCCTGGCATGCTTTACGATGGTGTTCGAAGTGAAAGTAACGAAAGGCCACGAAGTTGACGGCAAAAATGGCCGCCACGAACACACCCACTGCCTCGTTGAGACGCGTGCCAACGAGGAACTGGCGATGCGCACACTGATGCTTGGCCTCCTGGGCGCCCAGTATCAGGATCGCCTGGAGCACGATCAGCGGAGCAACGGCCAACCAGCTGGAAATCTCAGGGCCGGCGAGCCAGGCAATCGCGGCCGTATTCAAGACACACAGGAGCATGAACAGGTAGCTGGGCAAGTTGGAGCGCGATGGTGTGTTTTCCTCGCCGGAAGCCCCTGTACCCGTCAGCAGATGCCAAAAACGCCTGCTGCGAGCGAGCGGGCGTGATGCGTCTTCCAGCGCCGCGGAAACGTTCATAAGCATACGAAGAGCAGTTTTTTCATACGCTGCAGCCACGGCAGCGGAACTCTTTTCCAAATAAAGGAAAGACCGGAGAGTGGCACTTTACCGACGATCAGCACACCGAAATCGAGCGAAGACTCATGTGGAAAATAGTTGTCCCTGACCGCGACGATCTTGCGAAAGCCCTTGTTGAAGTAATACCGCAGTTGCGGATCCAACGGTAAACCCTTGTGTTCACCTCGCACATATTGCGCAACGGGAAGATCCGGATTTTTCGAAGTCCAGTGACGAAGACCCGGAACCGGAGAACCCAGATAGATGTCCGACCATCCGGCTTTCAGCGCATGAGGCCAAAAGAACTCGAAAATAGCTTCCACCGCCTTCGGATCGACACTACTCAGGCTGATGCCAAACAGCGCACCGGTGTTTGCCGACTCATCGCCGTGCCGTTTTCTTGCACAATCTTCCCACGTTGAGCATTTGCGCATGATGTCGTGCTGGGTCGGCTTCATGAACAACGACGCCAGCACAGTCCCCGTGAGCGTGCAAAAAGCACCGAGACTCAAGGCCGGGAAAGCGGCGATCCGCGACGCCAGCATGGTGGCCTCGGCGCGCTGCTCGCCTTCCCATTTCTGCTGTTCAAGTTCAAGTAACGAGGGAATATCGGCGGGAGATAGAAATCGAACATTTATTACAGTTTCATTGGAGGTTCTGTAAGCCCCCACTGCATTTTTTTCCCGCCAACGATCAGAGTCTTTTACAATCGCACTTCTTAAGACAGCTCTGGTCTTGGCAATAGATAACATCGCGTATTCGACTCACAGATTGAATGGGAAATGAATCTATCCATGTCAATCTACTTCGCCTATATGAATATCTGATGACGAGGTTAAAAATATCGAGTACGAAAATAATAACCGAACAATCGTACCAAAAAAAATAGAATCAAAACCCACCCAACATTTCGTAACTTTCAGCCCGAGCTAATTAAATTTTCCATGACAACAAAGCCTTGCACGGTCTATTGGCATTAACAGACTAAGTATCCACCGGCTCTGCGCGCCCAGTCGCCTCACGCGACTCACGCAATTGCCTCTTCAAGGTGCGCAACGGCGGCGCATACAGAAAGCCAAATGACACGCTGTTCTTACGCCCTTTCACCGCATGGTGCAGTAGGTGCGCCTGATGCAAACGCTTCAAGTAACCATGACGGGGTCTTGGCCGAAAGGGCCAATAGCGGTGGACGATGCCATCATGCACCACGACATAGATGATCCCGAACGCCGCCACCCCAGCGCCGATCCACTGCAGGGGGTCGTACCCGCTATTGCCCATTACGATCAGCGTGATGGCCACCGCCGCCAATACCAGCAGGTAGATGTCGTTGGTCTCGAAGGCGCCCAGGCGCTCCTCGTGATGGGAACGGTGCAGAAACCAGCCCCAGCCGTGCATGACGTACTTGTGCGCAAGATAGCCGACCCCTTCCATGGCCATCAGGGTGCAGAGAAACAGGGCAACGTGGGTGATCATGGAACGCCGTGAGCTCGCAGGTACGTCGAAAAGGCGGCCGGAAAATAATTGAGCCGTGCTCAAGCATACCTCGGTAGGCAGGCAAATCGAATGCGCCGAGTGATTCGGCGTCCGACTTTCTCAAGGGGTGCTGGCTTTGGCGAGGAAGGAGACGACCCAATAGCCGCCCTGGGATCTGAATCAAAACCCGCCCCGACCGAAGCCGAGGCGGGCCACTTCAATAACCCTTACCGCTGATTATCGTAGTGATCCCGTAGAAACTCATACAGGTGATAAACCCGTAACAAGTTGACTACGAGGCTCCAGGTACGTCGAAGGATCTTGGACATACATTGGCCCCCAAAGTGGGCCAAACCTCCAGCATGCTTACCGGAACACGCATGCCTTCGAGAACTACGTTATCAGTCTCTGTGAGGCGGCCAGGCTAATGGCCCCCTGAGCCAATCCGGCACGGTTTACTAAGCCGTGTCAGGAGGTCCAAAATGCGCGCGCTGGCTTGACCACTTCAAAAAGTCTTTTTAACGAAAGAGCCAGAGAACCATACCCCAGCTCGAATATGGAATTAAAAGTAAAAAGTATTACTTACCCGAAAAACTTTAATCAAAAAATTTCAGGACTTCGCCACCGCTAAACACTTAGAAACATAATGAGCTGTTACCAGATTTGCGTAATAAACATGATTTCAGTAAAGTGAAGGCTCGTTATCAGTCTCTGTGAGATGAGCAAGCTGGCTCCACATCAGGCTTGCGGAAAAAACCACCCTACTAAGGTGGTTTTTTTTCGCCTCGATTTATCTGGCAGCAGCCACATCGCAGCTCGCTCCCCTCAAAACCAGGGCATGCCCGAAGGCGCCGCATCAGCCCAACGACCATCGCAAGCAAACGTATTCGTAGTAAATATCGAGAGGGTAAGGCACAACAGCTATACAGACAGGGCTTTCGTCAGTCGAACAGGAGCACCCAACGTGCCCCTGCCCATCGACGCTAACGCCGACAACCGCCCCGGACTGACTCAAGTCCAGGGTCAGCGACTCAGAACCAGCCGCGTTTACCGACCACATAAGTCTGCTCGAAGTCTTCTTCGGACTTGATCAGGTAAATAATGAATTCGACAAAGGCGACGATGCTGATCACGATCGACGGGATACCCAGCAGCAGCCAACCGAACAGGAACACCAGCAACATGATCACGCCCTGGACGTTGTAGCCCAGGTAGAACTTGTGCACGCCAAAAGCACCGAGGAAGAACGCCAGCAGGGCCGCCGGGATCTTCTTCGAGTTGCCGCTCGCCGCAGCGCCGTCGGCGAAGATGGCTTCGGCAAACGCACCATTGCCAGCGAAGTCGACGCGGGTGCCCGCCTTGGGCAGCACCGCAGCCTTCCACTCGACCACGTCGAAGGTGTAACGGTTGCCGTCATCACCGGAAATAATGCCGTTACGAGTGTTGGCGTCGTAACTCAGGATCTTGCCTTTCATTTACAGCTCCTTGGAAAGTACGGGACAGGGAACGCGAGATAGTGGCTAGGGGATTAATGGCAGGGAGAACACTTTTACCGGACAACCTGCACCGGCGCGAACGTTCCATCGACAATCGACGGACGGAGGCCGTCGACATCAATCAATACGGTCGGGGGGCTTTTTCAGGTTTGAGTAGTAAGACCGACAGGCCATCGCTCGTCCTTGAAAAGTGACTGCTGGACCAGACTGAAGGATCAGCCTGTCATCGGCAGTTTCACTGCATCTTCCTTAACCGCTATGAAGGCCTGAGTCGCTGGCGCGTGGAGAGGGCCAGAAGCAGAGGGCTTTGGGCTGGAAAGCTACTATTTCGCTGGCGCGGCGTCTAGGGGGAACAGGAAGGAATAAATCATCGTAGGAAAAAGCACAGCAACTGCGAGGATAAAGCGCGGGCCCCGGAGGTCCCGCGCTTCATTCATCAGAATGCGATACCGACCTTGGCACCGAACTCGTCAATCTTGAGTTTGGTGTTGTCCGCCAGATCGGAATCACCGTCCAGTTTGAACTCGGTGTGGGTGTAATAAACGCCCGCGACAATCGGCAACGAACTTTGTGGGTTGAACAGGAAGTTCACTTCGGCATAGGGGTTGGTATGGTCCTTCAGGTCCACTGTATCGGAGCCCTCGCCGGCGACCCTGATCTGCGCCTCGCTGCCAATGCTGCGTCGTACACCCGCCTCGATGCGCATCGTCGCGGCATCGAACTGATGGTTATAGCCCAGCGCGGCCTTGGCAAACGGCGAACGGCTGGTGAGCTTGACGTCGTAGTCCGCGGAGTCAGGCTCGTAGCGCGTCCAGCGGTAACCACCACCCACGATCACGTCGAAGAAGTTGTGCGAGTCCAGCGCCGCACGCCAGCCCAGGTCGAGGTCGCCCTGGCCGTCCTTGAGTTTGTTGTCATCATTCTTGCCGTACTTCACTTCGACACCCGCCTGGTAGATAAGGCCGGATTCAGCGGTCATCTTGTTGCCGAAGTTGTAGAACAGGCCAGCAGTGGGCATATGGCTTTTCTCTGACTGGCTGCCACCCTCCAGCTTGAAGTGGCTGTAGCTGCCCAGGACACCGAATTGGGAAATCGGATCGGTGGAGGGCGCCGCCATCGCGACCATCGGGCTGGCAATCACCGCCAGGGCCGAGGATTTGATGAACAGGTGAGTCAGACGATTGAACATGAACACTACTCCATTAGGGTATAAACGTGAAGAATCCGGGAATCTATGAACAGGAAACTGATGATTTAGTTCAAAAAATACTCACTTAACGTTCATATTTTCTTCACCTTGTCGATTCAGGCAAAAAACACCGCGCGAGCGTCTACCCGGCGGCACGCCAGACAGAGGCCAATATTCGAGGTTGAATCACGAGGGACGCGCAGTCGACGTTTCACCCCCCGTCAGCGTGGGCGCTCAAACCAAAGACCGACCCATCATCCGCGTCAGGATCGCCAAAGGATTGGACTGGGGGTCGTACTGTTTGTCAGCGGGTATATGCAGAGTCTGCTCGAGCATGTACTGGCCCGACATGACCGCATGCGGTACCTGGTCCGAGAAGCACACCCAAACCGAGCCCGCGGCGAATGGCATGGTCACTTGCTCGGCGGCTTCCTGATAGACCGGGTCGCCTTTCATGCCGTCATGCAACTGCAACATCAAGTGATCATATTCGCTGCGATATGACTTGGTGATACGCAACGCCTTCAGCAAGCCAGCTTGCCAAGCCACATACGGTTTGGCCCGTGGCAGGAACTTCGCGGCGACCGTTTCGAAAGGCTCGCCGACACGCCACACGCGCGGAACCCCCTCGGGGTTGATGTTGCTGAACACCCGCAGAATGCGCTCGCCATAGTTGGGACGCGAAGGAAAGGCATCGACATGCAGGCGGCGGTCATCGGCGCGCCAGGACTGGGCACGGGTCTCGACCTGCATCGGACGGTAGCTGGTAGGGGCCAGGCGCAAGGCACCTTGGTAGCGGGGCAGCAGCGAGTACACCAGCGTCTGCGCCTGCTCACGGAAACGGCCGATCATCTCGCTCAGCGTTTGTTGCTCAGCGGCATCGCCTTCTGCGCCCTTGAGCTGATTATTCGCATCCAGGCTGATATTACGTGCCTTGGGCGAGCGAATGTCCGGACGGAGCAAGGACTTCTCTTCTTCCCGCAGTTCAAATGACAACCGTGGGAAATAAAGCACCTTGCCCGCCTCCAACGCAGCTATCCATTGCGCGTTTACTTCAGGCATCCGCCAATCGGCGAAATCGATGCCTATGATCTGAGAATCCATTTCCTCAGGGGGCCTCTTTGGGGAGTAGGCCTACAATGATGCGGCGATCCGACTGGCCATTGCAACGTTTTGTTACCTTCGATTACAAGATGCCTCGCCCAAGAAGGCTCAGCTAGACACCCCGACGCCCAGGCAACGCGGGGACCGGCAAGCCCCCGCGCGTCCTGATACCGCCGACGGCTAACAGGTTTTCATCTTCGCCAGACGAGTGCTTCTGAACTCATCCGCCACGCTGAACTGCAAAATGGCCGCGCCCTCCTGGGAATGCATCAGCCACAGGTTGTAGTCACCGGCACTGTTCATGACCAATTTATAGTGCGTCGCCTGCCACATCCTGCTCATGACTTCTTGTGACGGGGCCTTGTAAAGTTCACAAAAACTGCCTTCGACATCGCATTGAGGATCCGCGCTCAGGCCATCAAATACGACACGTAGACGCCCCTCCTCCGCACTGCCGTCTTCTTCTGGGTGAAAGGCGCCGATGATTTTCCCGGCATGACCTGCTTCACTATAAAAACAGGTTATTTCGCCGATAAAATCATGCCCCGCCAGTACCTGAAAATACGGCCACATTTCATCCGGCCATTCAAAAGTATCGAGCATGGGCAGAAATAAATACTTACCGATCAGGTCATTGAATGTCATAACACGCCCTCCTTTGGCATGAATCCAAACTATAGCCTCCTGAAATATTCCTTCGCCGTTAGTGTATTAACGACTGTTTCAAGAAAGTGGCTCTGGTACCGGCCAATCGCCTCATGCCTCCAGCTGTACGACTTCAATGCCCAGGCGCCGATATGCCTGGATATCTTCCGGCACCACAAAGTGCTCGGTGAACAGGGTCTGCAAGCGCGTACAAGGCGCCACCACAAACGGTTCCACCGCCCCCAGCTTGTCCGCCGTGGTCACCGCGACCACCTGCGAGGCGCTGTCGAGCATGGCCTGTTTCACGGCGATTTCGTCGTAATGCAGCGAAGTAATCCCCATCTCCGGGTGAATCGCGCAGACGCCGGTAAACAGCAGGTCGGCCTTGACGCCCTGGATCAGCCGGACCGCCTCGTGCCCGCCCGAGGCCATGGTCGTCGGGTTGAGCTTGCCGCCCGCGAGGATCACGGTGATCCCCGGATGCTCGGCCAGGGTCATGGCGATCATCGGCGAACAGGTAACGGCGGTGATCGACAACCCGGACGGCAGCGACTGGGCGATCTGCAAGGTGGTGGTGCCGGAGTCGAACAGCACGATCTGCCCTTCCTCGACCCGACGTGCGGCCATCTGCGCCAGGCGGGTTTTCACTTCGTTGGGTTCGGCGATGCGGGTGAAATAATCCTTGCCGGTATCCTTGGGACGCGGCAATGCGCCGCCATGCACCCGCTGCAACAACCCGGCCTGGGCGAGCTCGGCGAGGTCGCGGCGAATGGTGTCTTCCGACACCGCGAAATGCTCGCCCAACTCCGAAGCCATGACCTTACCGTCCCGTTCGAGCAATAACAGGATCTTTTGCCGCCGCAGGTGCGGCAGTTCCGATGCTTGATGAACGCTTTGCATGTTTATGCCTGAGTTTGCATGTTTATGCGGATTTATACGAAACTCCCAGGCGAAAGGCAACTCCGCGGGCAGGGCCGCTCAGGTAAAAAACACCTCAAATACGGAAACCACTGACCAACTGCTCCAGCCGGGCCGTCTGTTCTTCCAGGTCGGAACAGGCCAGGAGCGTGGCATTGAGATTCTCCACCGCGTCCTTGTTCAAGGTATCGATCTGGGTGATGTCCATGTTGATCGCCTCGACCACGGCGGTCTGCTCTTCGGTGGCGGCGGCCACCGACTGGTTCATCCCGTCGATCTCGCCGATACGCCGGGTGACCTGTCCCAGGTGCTCGCCGGCCTGATTGGCGATGGCCACGCTCTCTGCGCTGTATTGCTGGCTCTCGGCCATGGTGCGCACCGCCTGCCGGGAACCGACTTGCAGTTCCTCGATCATCCCGTGGATTTGCTGGGCCGAAGCCTGGGTCCGTCCGGCGAGGTTGCGCACCTCATCGGCGACCACCGAAAAACCGCGTCCGGACTCACCGGCCCGGGCGGCCTCGATAGCGGCGTTGAGTGCCAACAGATTGGTCTGCTCGGAGATCGCCTGGATCACCTTGAGAATCTGGCCGATGCTGGAGGTGTGACTATTGAGTTGCTCGATCCGGGCGCTGGACGAGAGGATCTTGGCCGACAGTTCATTCATCGCCTGGATCGAGCGATCGACCACCCGTCGCGCTTCATCGGCCGTGTCCCGCGCATCGGAGGCGCCCTGTGAGGCATCCGCGGCATTCACGGCGATCTCCTGGGCGGCGGCACCCAATTGATTGATGGCCGCCGCGACACTGCTGGTGCGGTGGGACTGGTTGTCCGAATTGCTCATCGAGGCGTTGGAGGCGTTGACCACCCGACTGGCCACCTGGCTCAAGCGGGCGGTGGTCGAGGCCACTTCACGGATCGAACCATGGATCCGTTCGACGAAACGGTTGAACGCCCCCGCCAGGTGGCCGAATTCGTCGCGCGACTGGATCGGCAGGCGTTGCGTCAGATCGCCATCGCCCTGGGCAATGTCTTCCAGGGCACGGGTCATATGGTGCAAGGGCTTCATCAGCAGTCGGATCAACAGACTGAGCAGGACAAAGGTGATGGCCAGCAATACGACAGTCGCGATCACCACCGAGAGACGAAACTTGGCCAGCGCCGCGTAGGCTTTGTCCTTGTCGACAGCCAGGCCCACAGACCATTTCACCGAAGGCAAGCCTTGCACGGGCATGAACATCAGCAACTGCGTGCTTCCCGCTTGCCGCACCTCGGTCAGTTCGGCGCCGATCCGCGCCGGCTCCAGACCGTAGATATCGCGCAGGTTTTTGGTTACCAGGGTTTTGTCGGGGTGTACCAAAATATTGCCGTCGGCACTGACCAGGAAGGCATAACCGATGCCTCCGAAGTCTTGTGCGTTGATCATCCGGGCCATCTTGTCCAGGCTGATATTGACCCCGAGCACACCCAGTACCTGGCCGCCGGACTTCACCGGAGCCGCTTCGCTCATCACCAGGTAGTCGCTGCCCACGCCGATATAGGGTTCGGTCAGGATCGGACCGTTTTTAACCGCGTCCGCGTACCAGGGCCGCAGGCGGGGATCGTAGCCATCGGGCATGACCCGTTCGGGAAAGATATCGAAGGCGCCTTCGCGCGTTGCGCTGTAGCTGGCAACGAAGGTCGAGGTAAGCGCCGGCTGCTGGAGCAGCGTGCGGACTTTCTCCCGAGCCGGGTCGAGCGCGACGACCTGGGCCATCGCGTCCACCAGCAACAAGCGATCACTCAACCAGGTCTGAATATTCTGCGCCAGGACCTGACCGGTGGTGTGCAAGTTGTTTTCGATATTCCCGCTGATTTCGTTGCGCTGTTGATAATCGCCATACAGTGCGAAAACCGCAAAGACCACAACGACGACAGCAGAAACGGCAAGCAAGATCTTCTGACTGAACTTCAAACGAATATTCATGGTTTTGGCGACTGCACAATGGAGGGTTTTTGTTTGACTTTATATCAAGGCAGGACAAAACAACGGGCAGGGCGAAAGCCGCCCTTAATAGGGAAAGTTTCAGTGTTGATTAAAAAGTTGTCAAACAACAAATACCGGGGGACTGGCATCAAAAAAAGTGATCACCCCCATAGGGATAGCGTGCTTTTTATTAGCGTTTGAAGTTGCACTACTTGCTGTGACAAAAGTCCTCGCCGAGCGATGCCTACAAGCTTCCCTGCACCGGCAACGCCACCAAGGCAAGCAACCCGCCCCCCGCCTGATTACTCAGGGTCAGCGCGCCCCCCTGCTCCAGCACAATCGCCCGCGCTGCCGATAACCCCAACCCGACGCCACCGGTACTCTTGTTGCGCGAACTCTCCAACCGAAAGAACGGTTCGAATACCCGTTCAAGGTAATCCGACGCAATACCCGGCCCACGGTCCTGCACGTGGATCAACAGTCGCGCCCCTGCCGGCGTCAACTTGATCGAGGGCGCGTTAGCGTACTTGATGGCGTTATCCAACAAGTTGCCGACCACCCGTTTGAGCCCCAGCGGTCGCCCGAAGTACACCCACCTGGACGGTCCTTCGAAGCCGACCTCAACGCCCTGGTCGCGATAATCGTCCACCAGGGTTTGCAACAACTCCGCCAGGTCGAAAGAGGTCGCCTCTTCCAGGCGCGCATCGTCGCGGAAGAACTCCAGCGCGGAGTTGATCATCGCCTGCATTTCATCGACATCACGAAACAGTCGCTGCTGTTGCTCCGCATCCTCGATGAATTCACCGCGCAGGCGCATGCGAGTCAAGGGCGTGCGCAGGTCATGGGAGATGGCCGCGAGCATCTGCGTGCGGTCCTTGATGAAGTGCTGCAACTGGGCCTGCATGGCGTTGAAGGCGAGAATCGCCTGGCGGATTTCATGGGGCCCGACCGGCTCCACCGGTGGCGCCCGGAAGTCGACGCCAAAACGCCGCGCGCCCTGGGCAAATTGTTGCAGCGGCCTGGCCAGGCGGCGGGTGGCGACCAGCGTGACGACAGCGGTGGAAATCAGCACCAGCACAATCACTATCAGCCCGCGCGGCCCCTCCTCCAGTCCCCAACTGCGTGAGGCGGCAGAAAACATCAGCCAGGAGCCGTCGTCCAACTGGATCAGCAAGGCATAACGCCCGCCCGGCCCCGGCCAATCGGAGGGCCGATAGGCCTCGATCCGGCGATTCGGCGCATTGAGTGCCCGGCGTATGGCTTCCGATCCCCGGCCCCGCACTTCTTCGACGATTTTCGGCTGGGCGATATCCTCACGGTCACGGTACCAGTTGACCTGCATGTTCGGGTCGCTGACCACCACCGCCAGACGGGCCCGCTGCGCGGGTTCGGACGCATCGATCAGACGACTGATGGAGGCGATCTTTTCCAGCAAGCCGGTCTCGATCAGGGAGGGATAGGCCCAGACACCCGCCAGCTTGACGAACAGTGCGTTGAACCCCAGCGCCGTGAGCATGGCCATCAGGATAGTCAGGGCTATCCAGCGGGCCACCGTGTCCTTGGGACGATAACGCCCGGCTCCAGGGCGACTCACTGGCGCGTCACATCAGGGGTGAACAGGTAGCCGCCATTGCGCACCGTGCGAATCATCGCCGGGCGCTTGGTGTCGAACTCCAGCTTGCGTCGCAGACGGCTGACCTGGACGTCGATGCTGCGGTCGAATGCGTCATGACTGTGGCCCCGCGCCAGGTCCAGCAACTGCTCGCGGGTAAGGATGCGCTGGGGATGCTCGACAAATACCAGCAACAGATCGAATTCTCCGGCCGACAGCGGGATCATCACCTGATCCGGCGAGCGCAGTTCGCGCCGGGTCAGGTCCAGTTGCCAGTCGGCGAAGCGGATCAGCGGACGTGGCAGTTCACCGGCCAAGGGTCGGCTTTCCCCGGCCCGGCGCAACACCGCCCGGACCCGCGCCAGCAACTCGCGGGCATCGAAGGGTTTGCCCAGGTAGTCGTCGGCGCCCATTTCCAGGCCCACCACCCGGTCGCTCAACTCGCCCATGGCGGTCAGCATGATCACCGGGGTCGCGTACTGCCGACGCAGGCGCTGGCACAGCATCAGGCCGTTCTCCCCCGGCAGCATCAGATCGAGAATGATCAGGTCCGGGGCCTGGCGCTCCAGCGCGGACCACAATGCGGCGCCATCGGCGGCGACCTCCACCGTGTAGCCATGCAACACAAAGAATTTCTTCAGCAGGGCAAGGACCTCGAGGTCGTCGTCCACGATCAACAGACTGCTCACCGGCGGCCATCACTCGAAGTTGGAAAGAGCCCCATCTAAAACCATTCGCCGCGCTTCGTCATATATTTCAATGCGGTAACAAACCGTCAGCGACGCAATAAAGCAGACATCTTTGCGCAAGGCGCGACTGCCAGCATCGGCCATCCTTATTTCGCAGAGATTGTTTGCCCATGCCCCCGCTCAAGTGTTCGCCCGCCCTGCTCCGTCACGCCGCGCTGTTGCTGACTGTTTCGTACCTGGCCGGCTGCAGCAGTCAGGCCCCGGTGGCGAGCGCCAGTTGCGCGCAAGTCGATTATCCGGTGTTCGACCCGGCCCAGCGGGTCAACCGGGGGATTTTCGCCTTCAACAAGGCGGTCGATGACTATGCCCTGGCGCCCGTGGCTCGGGGTTATCGCCACCTGCCAAATTTTTTCCAGCAGGGTGTGCATAACTTCACCAGCAACTTTGGCGAACCCAAGGTCTTCGTCAACGACCTGCTGCAAGGCAACCTGAAACGTTCGGCCACGACCCTGGGACGCTTTACGGTCAACACCACCCTCGGCGTGGCAGGGCTGATCGATGTCTCGGACCCGATCGGCATCCCCCGCCACACCGCCGACTTCGGCCAGACCTTTGGCGTCTGGGGCATCGGCAACGGCCCCATCGTCGAGTTGCCGCTGCTGGGCACCGGCAACGCCCGCGATGCCGCCGGACGGGTGCTGGGCCTGGCCTTCAACCCCTTCGGCACAAACAGCGACACCGTCAAGACCCTGGCGACGGTCAACCTGGTCGGCGGCGTGATCGACCAGCGCGCCGAACTGCTGCCGCTCACCGACAGCCTGCAAAAACTGCCGGACTACTACAGCGCACTGCGTAATGTCGTCGCCGAACATCGCGCGGCTTTCGTCCAGGAAGGCAAGCAGGGCAGCACCCAGCCGGAAAAGGACCGCTGCCAGGGGGCCGCCCAGGATGGTTTCTGAACAGCGGGCATTGATTCTTGAACAACGAGTGAGCAAACACGCTGGCACCGACCTGCACTGCCATGAAGTCAGCCTGCGGCTCTCGGACGACCGGCGTCAGCTGATCCTCAGCTACTACTCCGAGCACTACAGCCCGCAACAAGGGGCGCAATGGGTCGAACGCCATCACCAGGTGCCAATGGACGATCTAGTGCGCTGGCTGGTCCATCGCGCGGAACATAGCGTCTGACCCACCATCCTTGAGCCCTTCTCGCCGGTCGCGAGAGTGAACCCGCACTCTCGAAACCGGTCGCGCTCCTACAGCTTCTTCTCTATTTCCCCCGCGAACCCGCGTAATACTTGAGCCCCGCACCTTCGGGATTTAATATCCACGCCGCTTATGTCGAGCATCAGTACCGGTTGCACGCCTGGCCCGCTCAGGTCGACACCGAGAAGAAAAACTAGAGAAGGTGAAGCAATGACGGGTGAAAACCTGACACCGGGTTTGCTCAAGCGCGGCCTGAAAAACCGCCATATCCAGCTGATTTCCCTGGGTGGGGCTATCGGTACCGGCCTGTTCCTGGGTTCTGCCGGCGTGCTCAAGTCCGCGGGCCCGGCGATGATCCTCGGTTATGCGATCTGTGGTTTCATCGCGTTCCTGATCATGCGCCAGCTTGGCGAGATGATCGTCGAGGAGCCGGTGGCCGGCTCGTTCAGCCACTTCGCCCATAAATACTGGGGCGGCTACGCGGGTTTTCTCTGCGGCTGGAACTACTGGGTGCTCTACGTGCTGGTGGGCATGGCCGAGCTCACGGCCGTCGGCAAGTACGTGCAGTTCTGGTGGCCCGATGTGCCGTCCTGGGTCAGCGCGGCGGCGTTCTTCGTGCTGGTCAACCTGCTCAACCTGACCAACGTCAAGGTCTTTGGCGAAACCGAATTCTGGTTCGCGATCATCAAGGTGGTGGCGATCATCGGCATGATCGCCCTCGGTTGCTACCTGCTGATCAGCGGCACCGGCGGCCCGCAAGCCTCGGTCAGCAACCTGTGGAGCCACGGCGGGTTCTTCCCCAATGGTTTCAGCGGCCTGCTGATGGCACTGTGTTTCATCATGTTTTCCTTCGGTGGCCTGGAGCTGGTGGGCATCACCGCCGCCGAGGCCAGCGAGCCGCGCAAGGTGATCCCCAAGGCAATCAACCAGGTGGTGTTGCGGATCCTGATTTTTTACGTCGGTGCCCTCACCGTGCTGTTATCGCTGTATCCGTGGGACCAGTTGCTGACCACCCTCGGCGCTTCCGGCGACGCCTACAGCGGCAGCCCGTTCGTGCAGATCTTCGCCCTGATCGGCAGCGACACGGCGGCGCAGATCCTCAACGTGGTGGTACTGACCGCCGCCCTGTCGGTCTACAACAGCGGCGTGTACTGCAACAGCCGCATGTTGTTCGGCCTGGCCGAGCAAGGCGACGCGCCCAAATCGCTGATGAAACTGAATAAACAAGGCGTGCCAGTACGAGCCATCGGGGTCTCGGCGCTGGTGACCCTGCTCTGCGTGGTGGTCAACTACGTGGCCCCCCATGAAGCGCTGGAGCTGTTGATGGCGCTGGTGGTGGCTTCGTTGATCATCAACTGGATCGTGATCAGCCTGACCCACCTGAAATTCCGCAAGGCCATGGAACGGCAAGGCGTGGTGCCGGGTTTCAAGGCCTTCTGGACCCCGTTCAGCAACTACCTGTGCCTGGCCTTCGTCGCGCTGATCCTGGCGGTGATGCTGATGATTCCGGGGATCAGTGTGTCGGTGTATGTGATGCCGGTGTGGGTGTTGTTCATCTATGGCTTGTACCGGCTGCGGCTGGCCAAGGGCCGGGTGCGGACGGTCAGCTAAAGAATGACACGCTGAGAACACCCCAGCTCTGTAGGAGCCGGCTTGCCGGCGATGAGGCCAGCAAGCCTTGCACCGTTCATACGGACGCCATCGCCGGCAAGCCGGCTCCTACAAGGACCCTGTCGTTCACAAAACCACGCCACGACACAAAACTGTAGGAGCAGCCGGTCGACGCTCGATTGCTCGCGATGCAGGCGACACGGTCCAGCAGACCGCCGCCCTATCCAGCTCAAGGTAATCGCACATTCCCGTCATACGGCGTCTGCAGGTCCCGTTCCGGAATTTCCCAGATCAGCAACTTCGGCGGCGTCTGCTTGAATGCAGGGCTGTCGAAGTAAGCTTTCGCCGCCCCGGAAAACTCTCCACCATCCTTGGCGAAATTGCCCACTGGCGCGCCCACCGCGGCCTCCAGAAAACCGACAAAATTCGAGTTGCGCGAGAACGACGTGCCGATCAACGCCGTGTTCGGCAGATTGTCGTCACCAAACAGATCATCAAGGTTCTCGCCCGTCGCAGCATCAGCTCGCTCCTTGACCTGCGTCGGCGCCACGCTCTCGGCCTTGGGCTGCAACGCCAGCGGCAACCAGTCGATCCCCGCCAGCCGCACCAGGTCACCCGGGCGTATCGCATCAGGCTGGGTACTCAACTCGTAGGTCTTGTGCGGCGTCACCGTGAATTTCAAGGCAGTGACCGCCTCGGCAATCCGCCCCGCCGCCGCCCTGGCCCCGGCCTCGCTCCAGTGGGTATCGGTACGCAGGAAAGCGCCCTCGCCCAGTGCCTGCAAGTTCGGCGTCAGATCCACCGCCGCCACGCCCGCGCCTTGCAGCCCGCTCAACCACGCGGCAATCCGTGGCTGGAATGCAGCCGGGCGCCTGAGCGAACAGAGTTGCGTGGCCGCGATTCGGCTCTTGTCCGGCACCACCGCCACCAGTAATTCAATACCGCGCTTGTTCAACGCCTGGCGCAAGTCGAGCACCGCCTGTGCCTTGGCCTGGGCATTGGCCGCCGCGTTGCGGTTCAGGCGCAGCTCGTCACTCAGGAACAACCAGCCCGAGCAGCCCTCGCGCACCCGTGGCCCGAGGTCGCCGTCGATCAACCAGCTGCCGCCGCGCTCAAGATCAGCCGCCTGTTTCGGCAGCGGCGCATCCGACAGCGTCTTGGCGAAACGGTGAGTGATCTCGCCATGCAGGAGGATATCCGGCGTCACCACCTTGGGCACGAACTCGATCGAACCCTTGATCATCAACCAGACGCAGGACAAGGCCCCCAGCGCCAGGAACAGGGTGAATATCACGCCCGCCAGGGGACTGGCGCGCATGGCCAGCGCGCTGGGCGGCGTCGGGGCAACGGACGGGGATTGCGTTGGCTGGTTCATCAGAATTGAAAGTACAGAAAGGGCACGGCTTCACGACTGGCGATCAGAGCGAACGACAGCATGAACCCGAACACGGGCCAAAGGGCCGCAGACAACATGAACAACTCGTGGCCTGCGAAACGTCTTTCCACACGGGGCTGCAACAGTGGCGCGAGAATGCACGCCAGCCCCAACAACGCCGCCAATCCGTGTACCGGGCGCAGGGTCACGGCCAGGGCATCGCCGAGGGCAAAGCCGTGCTGACCGAACTGGCCGCCATACATGCTCAGGGCCGTGGCGAAATCCGGCGAACGGAACAAGGTCCAGGCCAGGCACACGAACAACAGCGTAGCGACATGGCAGGCCCAGAGCGGCAACCCCGGCAGGCTGGAGCGCGACCAGGCGCGGTCGACGCACAATGCCACGCCATGGGCCGAGCCCCAGAGCAGGTAGTTCCAGCTGTCGCCGCCATGCCAGAGTCCGGCAATGGCCATGGTCAGGAACAGGTTGCGATAGGTCTTCCACACGCCTTTGCGATTGCCGCCCAGGGCGATGTACAGGTAGTCGCGCAACCAACTGGACAACGACAGGTGCCAGCGCCGCCAGAAGTCCTGGATGCTGTAGGCCAGGTACGGGCGGTTGAAGTTTTCCGGGAAGTGAAAGCCCAGCATCAGTCCCAGGCCGATGGCCATGGAGCTGTAGCCGGCGAAGTCGAAGAACAGTTGCAGCGAATACGCCAGGCAACCGATCCAGGCATCGACAAAGGACGGGTTGTCCAGGTGGAAAGCCACATCCACCAGCGGCGACAAGGTGTCGGCCACCAGCACTTTCATGCACAGACCGATCATGAACCGGCGCGCCCCCAAGGAGAAATTCAGCCAGTTGAAATAGCGCTGGTTCAGTTCCCGACGGACCCAGTCATAGCGAATGATGGGGCCGGCAATGCTGTGGCCGAACATGGAGATGTAGGTGGCATAGTTGATAAAGCTGCGCTCCACCGGCACCACATGCCGGTGCACATCCACCAGGTAGGAAATCGCCTGGAGGACGATAAACGACAACCCCGCCGGCAAGGCCACCCGCTGCCAGGCCATGGGCATGGCGCCGTAATAGGTGATCAACTGGTTCCAGGTCGCGGCGAGGATGTTCGCGTACTTGTACCAGCAGAGCACCGCGGTGTTGATCACGATCAGGGCGATCAACAGCCGTATCCGCCCTCGCGAATCCTCCCGCGAGCGGTCCACCAGCAGGCCGCCGACCCAGGCCAGCAGGGTCAGCACCATGTGCAGGAACAGGAACAGCGGGCTCAGCCAGCCATAGAACAGCCAACTGCCGATCAGCAGGATGACGTTGCGCCAGCCCGGTCGGGCCAGCGCATAGACCAGCAGAAACGCTGGCAGGAACAGTGTCAGGAATTCAAGCGAGGCGAAGACCATGGCAACGGGCGCTTCCGATTCAGTTGGACAAGCTATCCGTGGCGGTAATCAGGCGCGGCCCCGTCGACGAAGGCAGTAATAACAAACTGTAGCGCTTGTTCGCCTCCAATGCGCCGAGCTCGACCGCCGCACCCACCGGGTGGCCGGCGCAGACCAACTGCACCGCCAACGAAGCCCGTGGGTTCAGTTCCTGGCGTCGGGGGTTGCCGGTGGGCGCCTTCTGGAACAGGTCGACATCACGTCCGGCCAGGTTGACCCGCGCATCACCGCAGCTCGGGTCGGCATCGAAGAACGCCAGCGATGCCTTGAGCTGGTTGGGGATATCGAAGGCCTCGCTGAGCACCACTGGGCGGATGCCTCGCTGCGCATCCGCCAGGGCGAACACCGTGGCGAAATCGCCGGCGTTGACCTTCACGTCCAACGGTACGCTTTTGCCGTCGCGGCTCAGGGTGCCCTTGATCGGCTGGCCGCCAGACACCGGGATAAAGCCGCTGACCGCCTGGCCCTGTTCCAGCTTCAGGCTGCTGCTCGCCCCTTCGGGCCTCAGCTCCAGGGGCGTCTCGGCCGCGTTGACGAAACGCAGGTAGGCCGAGTCCTGGGACGGGCCGGTGGGGTACAGGGCAATCGGTCCGCTGAACGCGCTGGCACTCAGGGCCAGGCCGGCCAGGGTACCCAGCGCATTGAAAATCCGTTTCACTGTGCAGCTCCTTTCACGGCCGCGGCGGGCAGTTCGTTCAATGATTTACCGATGGCCGCCGCCCAGGATTTGTAGCCGGCGATGGTGAAGTGCTGGCCGTCGGAGGTGGTCCACTCGCCGGGCTTGGAGAACTTCGTCGAGTCGATATAGGTGCACGGCGCGACCATATTGGCCAGGGTGCCCGCCACCAGCTGGGTCCGGACCTGGTTCTTGCCGTACTGGTTTTCGTTGGTGTTGCTGCCGTTGGCCTTGCCCCATGCCGGGCCGACCCACACGCACTTGGCACCGCTGTCGGCGATCTGCCTGGTCAGCGCGGTGACGCTCTGGTAGGCCCAGACCTTGGGAAACGGTGTGGTCTTATAGGAGGCCATGGTGTCGCCCATGATCAGCACCACCAGGTCCGGTTTGTCCTTGGCGATCACCTCCTTGATCGGCTGCGTGTCCAGGGTCCCGCGACTCATTACCTTGATCTTTTCACCCGGTTCGCGAGTCGCGCCACAATCGAGTTTCAGCTTGGGCGTAACCCAATCCGCCGGGTTGGCGCCGCAGGCACCGATGGCGTGAACCTGGGCACCTTGCTGAGTCAGGTTGTCGTAGAGCGGGTTCATCAGCGAATCGGGGAAACTCATGTGGCTTTCGCCAATCACGAGCAAGGTCAAACCAGCCAGTACGGAAGAAGCCATGGATCAATTCCTCGTTGCATCAATTCGAATAAGGGGAGCCGAAAGGACTGACCGGCAGGGCCATCGGCCCGGTCATATCCTCGAAGGTGTAGCGCAGGTACACACCGCCGCTGAGCTGTCGGTAATCGCTGGCGTTGTCCACGCCCAGCGTGCCACCGAGGAAGACGCTCGAGCCGAACTTGTATTCGCCGGCCGCATTCAAGCTGTAGCCGACACCGGTTTTACTCGTGCTGTCGTAGCCCGTGAGCCCAGCGGCCGTGGCCCGTGGTTGCAGATCACTGTTGCCGGGGAAGACTTCGGCACTGTCCTGGCCGATATGCTGGACGCCCACCGAGCCTTTGATCCGGTAGGTGAAACGCTCGGTGCGTTGTGACCAACTGATCGGCACACCCAGGGAGAAGAAGCTTTGCGGGCTGAAATATCCGCCGTGGCCTACGGTGTAGAAGTCCTGGTTGTTCGCATAGGTCAGCGCCGAACCGCTCAGGCCCAGGGTGAGGATGCTGTCGGGGGCGTTGCGCAGGTACCAGTAGATACCGCTGCCCAGTTCGAAGCGGTTGTTCGACTCGACGTTGTTGCCCAACAGCACGTGCGCCGAACCATAGCCATAGGCGCCAACCTGCTGGTCGTCGTAGCTCAGTTCACCACGTACGCCGTTGGCCGTGACGCCGCCCCACTTGTCACCGGTGCGCGGATCGCGGGAGCCGGCAAAGGAGGTCACGCTGTCGGTGACCGCCCGGCGCGACACACTCACACCGTAGCGGTAGTCGGAATTGCCAGCGAATGGCTGATTGAGGCTGACACCGCCAATCGGCGTGCTGTAGAGGAAGCCCAGCGGGCTGACGCCGAGGTCCGCCTTGAGGCCTTGCTCCTTGTCCCGGTAGGCCACGGCCACGCCGACACCGTTGGCGGTCTGTGAACCGACCGGGTCCAGGCCGCTGGCACCGAAACGCGCCTGGGCAGGATCGCTCGGGCTGCCAGCGGACAACGACACCGGGGTGATCTGTAGTGCCATGCTGGCGCTGTTGTCACCCACCGGCACGCTGACTTCGAAAGGGGTTTCGACGTCCGTCAGCTTGCTCAGGCCTTTTTCGCCATTGTTGCTGCGCACGGTCAACCCCTGGACGACATAGCCGGTGCGGTCTTCGACGATCTCATTCAAAGCAAGCTGCGCCGGGCTCAACGCCGGGCGCGAGGTGCCTTCGCGGGCGTAGACATTGCCGAACGGATTGGCCGCGGCATTCGCCCCGGCCGCGACGCCGGTCCTGCGTTCGACGGCTGTCGGCACCACCTCGCCATCGCCGGTCCCCAGGCCTGAGCCCAGGCCCACGACAGGGGCATTGATCGGCGGCGGGACCAGGTTCGACGATGCCAGGGCCGTCACCTGCTGGCGTTGACCGGGCAACCCGACAAAGGGATTGGCCGACGGCGTCGAGGCCTGCGAGGCCGACGCCATATAGATTTCCTGGCGCTGGCTGTCTTCGATCTCGATAGCCTTGCGCAGCAGCTTGCCGGCCTCGCCGGTCTTGCCCATGCCACGATAGATCCGTGCGGAAGCGGTCAGGGTTTGCGGTACCCCGGGCTCCAGTTCAAGGGCCTTTTTCACCGATTGCTCGGCCAGGCCGAAGTCCCGTCCTTGCAGGGCAATATCGGCCAGGCCCAGCTGCAATTTGGCATTGCCCGGGTCGGCCTTGATCAGCGGCTCATAGAGCTCCCGGGCCTTTTGCGTATTGCCGCTGGCGGCATACATGCGCGCCAGCGACGACACCGCCTGGCTGTCGTTGGGCCGTTGCTTGAGGGCCGGCGAGAGCATGTCGAAAGCCGCCACCAGGTCGTTCTTTTCCCGCAACTCATCGGCCTGCTTGACCCGGTAGAGGAACAACAGGTCTTCATAGCGCTTGCTGGCGGTCTCGTTCATCGGCTTGCCCTGCAGGTCCCGCAGGATCTCGCTGGCCTGGGCATCCTGGTCGGCCTTGAGCAGCACCCCGGCATAGAGCAATTGCAGGTCGGGGGTCGATGGCAAGCGGTCGAGCACCTGGCGCATCAGGCTCACGCCCTGCTGCGGGTTACCGGCTTCGGCATAGGCGGCCGCCAGCACGGCGACACGCTCGGGCTTCTGCCCGGCCAGCGGTTCGCAGCGTGACAACAGGGCCCAGGCTTCCTGGCGCTGGCCACGGCGAGCCACGTCCACCGCCAACTCGGTCTGGATATGCAGGCGGATATCCAGCTCCATCTCATTCATGTCGCTGCTGCGCTTGGCCGCTGGAATCCGCGACAGGGTGCGCTGGGCCTTGCTCCACTCACCCAGCTCAGCCGAGAGCAAGGTGCTGGTGTAGAGCGCGTCGGGCTGGTCGGGTTGCTGCTTGAGCAGTTCGTCGATCAGATCGCGAGCCACCTGGGTCTGGCCGTCGCGCAGGTAGACGCGGGCCAGGGCGAAGCGGCTCCAGGGGTTTTTCGGGTCATCGGCCAGGGCTTCCTTGTAGGCCTTTTGCGCCGCCATCAGATCGCCGCGACGTTCGGCCAGCTTGGCCACCTGGATGGCGCGCAAGGCGCGGATTTTCACCGTGGGCGCCAGACGCGCCTGGTCCGCCGCCGACAGGCCATCGATCAGGTGCAACGCCTCATCGGATTTACCCGCCCGCGACAGCACATTGATCAATCCGGAGAGAGCCTCCGGGTAGTTCGTCGTGCGCGCCAGCACCTGGCGGTAGCCGGCTTCGGCGGCGTCCAGTTGCCCGGCCTGGGCCTGCCAGTTGGCCAGGGCCGTGGGGCCGGCCGGTTCAGCCGGATTCTTGGCAATCGCCTGTTCGATCAGGGCTCGGGCCTGGGTCTGCCGACCACTGCGCTGGGCATCGCCGGCCTGGTCCAGCAGGATCCAGTAACGCACGTCGTCGAGAGCGGCATTCCACTGTGCGCCGCCCGGCAGGCGGGTGGCTTGCACCAGGTAGGCTTCGGCCTCGCCCAGACGCTTCTGTTGCTGACGCACGATGCCCATGCCGCCAAGGGCATCGTAATCGTTGGGGCGCTCCTTGAGACGCGCCTGCAAGGCCTGTTCGGCGCCGGCGATGTCACCGCCATCGAGGGCCTTGAGACCACGGGCCACCTGCGGGTCGCGCTGCCAGCCGGCACCGCCGCGGCCCTGGGCGAGCCCCTTGTTCATCAGCGCACGGATCTCGCTATCGTCCGGGTGGGCCTGCAAATACTGCTGGAACAACGACACCTGATCGCGGGAGGGTGGACCCAGCCACTGCAAGGCGAAACGCCAGGTTTCGTCGGCGTTGCCGCCGATGTCCGGGTTGTGCGACAGGCGTGCCAGGGCGCGGATGCCTTCCGGGCGACTGTCGGGGTTACGTGCCAGGTGCAGGGCCAGGAACAGGTCGAGGATCGCGTCGTCGGGACGCTCCCGGCGCAACCGTTCCAGCCCCGTGCGGGCCTCGGGCCAGCCGCCGGTGGCAAAACCCAGGGTGTTGTAGTACTCACGGGCAATCAAGCCTTGCGGCTGATGTCCGTCGAGCAGTTGCCGGTACACCACCACCGCCTTGTCGCGCTCGTCGGCGTCGCTCAGTTCGCGGGCCTTTTCCAGCAGTTGCTGCTTGTCGTCCGGGCTCAGGGCGATGTCCTGCTCCAACTGCAAGGCCAGGCGTGGCAGCGGCTTGATCGCCTGCAAGCGCGCCAGGTAGCGGCGGGCACCGTCCAGGCGTTTTTGTTGCAGGTCGATCAGGCCCAGGCCATAGAGCGCGTCGGGTTGCTCGGGAGACAGGCCCAACAGCTTGCTCCAGGCTTCGGCAGCCCGGTCCGGATGCTCCTTGGCCTGCCAGTAGTAGCCCTGCTGGATCAGCAGCGACTGCGGGTTGCCGATCTCGGCGGCCAGGCCGGGCATCGCGACCAGCGCGGCACACACCGCCAGGGCTAGGGTTTGCTGGCGCATGGAGCCTCCCAGGACACTTTCAAGGTACCGTCCTTGTTGAACTGATAACGTTTTTCAGTCCAGCCCAGTGAGAACAGGCTCAACACCACGTGGTAATACTGGTGCTGGCTGTAGGCTGGATCGGCGGGGTTGCTGTAGTGCGCGATCGCCTCGTCGACGATCCGCTGCTGCTGGTCGGCCAGCAACGGCAGGCCCTTGGCCCGCAGGTAGGGCACCAGGGACGCGGAGAAACCGTAAGGGCCAATGCCCTCGGTGACGCCCGTGACCACCTGGACCTTTTCCGGCGGCACGCCGGTGGAGGCGACGGACTGGGCCATGCCGTCGAGGTTGTCGAGGATCGGCTTGGCCAGCGGGTCGGCGGGCGAAGTCAGGCCGGCCCACAGGTACGTACGGATGGCGTCGTAGCTGCCTTGGGCCGAGGTGAATTTGTCGACCACGAACATGCCTTTGTTGACGTCCGTGCCGCGGTAACCAACCCAGTCGGGGACGAAGCCGAAGCGGTTCAGGTTCTTGTCGGCGATCATCTTCGCGGTGCTTTCGGCGACCTCCTTCCAGGCCCCGGACGGGCTCTCCTGGCTGAAGCGCCGCAGCAGCGGGATCGGCGTATAGCTGGCGTTGAAACGCCAGAGCTGATCCGGGTGCTCATAACCGACCGGGCCCGGCAAGAGCATCTTGCCCAGCCCCGGGATGTTGCGCACCAGGGTCTTGTCCAGGTTGTTCAGCATCCGCTGGGCATCGCTGCGGTACTCGGGCTTGTGCCACAGGCGATCGGCCTCCAGCAGCGCATAGGCGATCCAGAGGTCGGCATCGCTGGCCGAGTTGCTGTCGATCACACCCCAGCTGCCGCCGCTGGTCGGGCCCCACAGCCAGCCGGGCAGATTCTGCGTGATATTGGCCCCGGCCATATTGTCGCGGGTCCAGCGCCACAGCGCGTCGAAGGTCTGCGGATCATTGCCGACCAGGGCGAAGAACATGCCGTAGGCCTGGCCTTCGGAACTGCTCTGGTTGGGGTCCATGCTCGAGCCGAGCATGCGTCCGTCCTTCTGCACGAAACGCTCGGCGTAGTTTTTCCACAGTGGCCAGTTCTGCAACGAGCAGGACTCAGCCTGCGCGGCCAGCGGCAGCAGCAGCGCGAGGGACAACAACAGTCGACGCCGGATCATGACAGACGCTTCTTCGCGCGGGCACGCAGGAACAGGAACAACAGGCTGGCCACCAGCAACAGTCCCAGCACGGTCACCAACAGCATCCAGTGCATGTTCTGCGACAGCAACCATTGCACGCGCTTGAACAGATTCAGCTCACCGACGTAATACTGCTCGTCGGCCACCAGTGAAGTCAGCTCGGTGCCCTGCACCACCGCCAGGCTGCCCTGCAGGCTGCCCTTGTAGCCGTCGCCGCCGATCATCGCGGCCGTGGCCTCGGCCAGCCCTTCGGGCCTGCCGCTGGCAATCACCACCACGCTGCGACCGGGCTTGAGCGGCGATTCGAAACCGGCCAGGTAGGTGCTGCTGCGGGGGCCGGTATAGCTCACGGTCAAGGTCGGCTTGCGCTGGTTGGCCGCCGGATCCGGGCTGATCCACTGGCGCACGCGCAGGGTCAGGTCGGACAACGAGAAACGATGGTTGTCGCCCGAGACAGCGGCCGGCAAACGGTCGATCCACTGTTTGAGCAACGGCTGGTTGTCGCCCGAGGCCAGCACCAGCAGGTCCTTGTCACTGACCGACTGCACATCCGCGGCACTCACCACCTGCACCGCCGTAGCCGGGTAGCCGGTGGAGTCACCGAAACGACCGAGCACGGTCAGGTAGGCGCCCCACTCCGCCGGCCCGCTGTCGTCGGGCAGTACCACGGCGCTCTGCGAGAGGTCGGCCAGGCGGGTGAACGGGAAGCCGCTGTCGTTGAACACGCCCAGGTTCGGCAAGGCGATGTAGTGGTTGTAGCCGGTCAGGTCGAGGGTCGAATCCGGGTCGACCAGGCCGCGCATGTTGTCGATGATGATGTCGCGGCATTCGCCCTGCTTGATGTAGTCGAACATAAACCGCAACTGCAATTGCGACTGCGCGCCCGCGGAACCCAGGGGGATGCGCACGACGGCTTCGCGAGGCAGGCTTTCATCCTTCTGCAGCAGGCTCAGCAGGCTTTCGCCACCGCCCAGGCTCTTCATCGAAGGCAGGGGCATCGACTTCATGAAGGTGTTGTTCAGGCTCACCAGCAAGGAGGAATTGCTCGATTCCTGCTGTGGGGTGTAGCGGTACTTCAGATCCAGCCGCACGCCTTCCTCGCGCCAGTTGAACATGTCCGGTGGCAAGCGCAACGGTACGGTGATGGAGCCCGGGTTGTAGCCGGAGACGCTGAGCAGCTTGGGATCGAGCAGTTCGCCAAGCTTGACCGGCCGGTCGGACGGCAGCCAGTTGGGCGCGTCGTAAGGCTTGCGCGGGCTCAACGAATCAAGATGGTCGATGACCACGCTGTTACCCACCAGCGCCTTGCTGCCGAGGGCCACGGCCGAGGCCGCGAGCTTGAGTTCGGCGGCATCGCGACCGGCGACGATCAGGAGCTTGCCGTGGGGATCGCCGGGGTGGCTCACCAGGGTGACCGTCGGGCCCTTCGGCGCGGGAATGGCCAGCCCACCCAGCTGCACGGCGTCCTTGCTCTCGACCAGGACAATGGCGTTGCCCTTGTCCGGCAGTTGCCCGACCTTGCTGGTGAAGCTGGCGCCGCGATAAGCCGCCAGAGCCCCCAACCACGATGACAACGCACCGGCCCCTTCCAGGGCGGCGTGGTCCGGCGTCTTGGCAAACACGAACGGCAGATTCAGGGGAAGCGAGTCGCGACGATCGAAAAATGGCAGCGGCAGAATCGACAGGTCGTCCTTGAGCGGGATCGGCGACACATTGAGCTCAAGCTCCGAGCTGTTGTTGATCTTGGCCCACAGGCTGCTGTGCTGTGGGTCCTCGCACTGCATGGTGTAGTGCCCGATAAATTGCAGGCGCAGACGGTTGAACTCGGTGATCAGGTGCGCCGGGATAGTCACCACCTGCTCTTGCGGCTTGCCGGCACCGTCCTTGGGCAGCGCCAGGCTGGCGGCCACTTCATCGTTGACCAGCACGTTGATCTGCGACAGGTCGGCGAGCAACGCCGGCGAGTAGCTGTAGCGCAGCAACAATTGCGCGCTGTTGACCACCTCGTCGGCGCGGATGTTGAAGCTGACGCTGTCGGTCGCTTCCACACCCTGCAGGTTCATCGTGTCCACGCGCCCCAGTTGCTTGAGGGTCAGGCTGTGGCTGTAGCTGTCGGCCGGCAGCTGTGGCGCGACACTGGCCGGCACCACGGGCACCGCTGCGGCGCTCTCGGCCCAGGTGTTATGGACCAGGCCTCCCAGGCACAGTGCCGACGAAGCCAGGAGCATGAGAGGACGACGAGTACTGCGCAGGGCGCGGCGGGTCAACGGTGTGTGGGTCATGACTTATCCATAAGAGATGCGAGCGGTTTCAAAGATGCGTTTTTTCTAGCCGGTGGGGCCGGGCGGACAGCCGCCTGTTGATCGGTAGGACGCCGACGTGCGGGCAACAACAACGCCTTGAGCAGCGTGCCCAGGCCGATCAGGCCAATGGCACTGACCTCGCGCAGGGCCGACAGCGGCGTATCGAGCTTGCCGCTGCCCCAACTGGTGGCCCAGGTGTCGGCGCGGGAGAAGGTCATGCGCACCAGCTCGCTTTGCTGGCGCAGGGTCAACGGATCGAACAGCGCGCCCAGGTACTGACCCTTGCTGAACACCACCGTGGTGTCGAACTCGCAGGTCGCGGCGTTGCGGAACAGCGTCACCCGTACCCGCTCACCGGCTGTGACCGTGGTGCCCGCCGGCAACTTGATGCCCAGTCCGCGCTGAGAGAAATCCTGGGTCACGCCATACACCGGGGTACCGTCGGGCAATTCGACCTTGACCGGCAACTCGGCGCTCACCCGTGGTTCGGCGCGGATCTGCCGCGACTCACTGGCCACCGCCACGGCGGCGCTGGTGATGATCAGGTTGTAGAGCGTCCAGAGGGCGTTGATCAGCACGGTGATCGCGGTGGCCGGATCGCCCCAGATCCATTGGTGGACAGCAAAGCCCAACCCGGTGAGGTTCAGCACCAGCAGGACGATATAGGGCCGGGCCAACTTCCAGTCGAAGAACTGCTGGTCGATGATCCCGCCCTTGTCGGTGACGTTGAAACCGCCAAAGCTGGGCTTGATCAGTGCCATCAACACCGGTGGCATGATGTACCAGGCCAGCACCGTCTCGTAGACCTCGTTCCAGAACGAATGCCGGAACCGCCCCTGGATGCAGGAGTTGGTCAGGTTCGAGTGGAACAGGTGCGGCAGCACATAGGCGGTGATCATCAGCGCCGAGGCGTGGAAGATCTCCGCACCGAAGATCAGGTACGCCAGGGGCGCAGTGAGGAATACCAGACGCGGCAAACCGTAGAAGAAGTGCAGCATGGCATTGGCATAGCAAATCCGCTGGCCGAGTTTGAGCCCCTTGCCCATCAGCGGGTTGTCCAGGCGGAAGATCTGCGCCATGCCCCGGGCCCAGCGGATGCGCTGGCTGATATGCCGTGACAGGCTTTCGGTGGCCAGGCCGGCGGCCTGGGGAATCGCCAGGTACGCGGTGTTGTAGCCGGCGCGGTTGAGCTTGAGGGCGGTGTGGGCGTCCTCGGTGACGGTTTCAATCGCCACGCCGCCGATTTCTTCCAATGGCTGGCGCCGCAGGATGGCGCAGGAGCCGCAGAAGAAGGTGGCGTTCCACAGGTCGTTGCCATCTTGTACCAGCCCGTAGAACAACTCGCCTTCGTTGGGCACGGCACGGAAGGTCTTGAGGTTCTTCTCGAACGGGTCCGGGGAAAAGAAGAAGTGCGGTGTTTGCAACATCGCCAGCCGAGGGTCCTTGAGGAACCAGCCCATGCCGATCTGCAGGAAGGAGCGGGTCGGCACATGGTCGGCGTCGAACATGGCGATGTACTCGCCATCGGTCACCTTGAGGGCGGCATTGAGGTTCCCGGCCTTGGCGTGGGCGTTGTCGTCACGGGTGATGTAGTTGACGCCAATGCTCTGGCAAAAGCGCCGGAACTCGTCGCGGCGACCATCGTCCAGCACATGCACCCGCAGCTTGTCCTTGGGCCAGTCCATCGCCTGGGCGGCGAAGATGCTCAGCTTCACGATACTCAAGGCTTCGTTGTAGGTGGGGATGAACACATCCACCGTCGGCCACTCGCTGGGGTCGCCAGTGAGCAGCACCGGCCGCCGGCGCAGGGGCCAGGCGGTCTGCACATAACCGAAAACCAGCACCACCAGGGCGTAGATCTCCGCCAGCACCAGGCCATAGCCGAAAGCGATATCCAGCCAGCCTTCGAAACCGAGGGTCTCGGTCAGGCGCCAGTACATGTAGCGCAACGAGGCGACCAGCGAGAGCACGATCAGCAACAGGATTGGCAAACGCCCTGGCATGCGCTTGACCAGCAAAGCCAGGCCGAAGCACAGCGCGGCGAACAGGCACTGGCTGTAAAGGTCCAGCGGTGCGCTGACGATGCTGAGCAGCAACAGCCCGCCGATCAGCGAAATGCCCAGGATCAGTGCCTTGCGCAGCGCCCCCGGCCATTGGTTGAAGCGTTCCAGCCAGGCGTTGAGGCGCAGTTCCGAGCGCCCCGGGAGATGAGGCGTGAGGTTTGGATCGCGGGTCATGACAAAGAAGACTCTTGCGTACCGTACGTGAGCAGTTCGCACAGCGAACTTGTGAGGTCGAGGACGTCCTGGCAGCCTCGGGTGCTTGGGGTATGCGCCAGCGGATTACGGTCGTACGCCAAGGCTTCGCTGATGAAGTGATCCTGGCGGATCACCCCCAACAGCTGATTTCCTGTTCTTTTTTTCAGCACTTCGCACAAATCGAGGCTGAACTGGCGGGACGTGTCCAACTGGTTGATCACGACTTTGTATTGCGCGGGGTTTTCCCGTTGCAGGTAGGGAGCGAGCAGCCGGTCCAACTGATTGAGACTGGTGTAGGCCGCCGCATCGGCGAGGGTCACGCCCAGCACCACATCGGCGATTTCCAGCGCCTGGGCCAGGTAGACCGATGCTCCTGGCGGGGTGTCGATGACCAGCGTGTCCTGCTCATCCAGGGCCAGGCGCGCCAGCTGGCGGGCCAGCCAGAGACGATCGTTTTCCAGGCGCTGTTCCAGGCTCCGACGCAGCGGTTCGCCGACCACGCCATAGGCCAGGCAACGGCTACCGGCAAAGCCTTTGCGGATCAGCGGCTGCCAATCTTCGTCGGCGCTGTCGGAGCGGGCGATACCCGGCCAGTCCTCACTGCCTCCCAGGTGCAGGCACAAGGCGTTTTGCGGATCCAGGTCGAGCGCGAGCGTGCGCCCGCTGGAACGTTTGATCGCACAGGCCAAGGCAGCGGCCAGGGTGCTCTTGCCCACTCCCCCCTTGGCCGAAACCACCACAATGACCTTGGCCTTGAGCTTGGGCGTCGCCTGCCCAACAGGCTGCACGGTAGACACACCACCGCGCTGTTGTTCGATCTCTACCAGCAGCCGGCTCAACGGCGTGGAGCCTACGTGCGCCATGGAGGACGAGGGGATGACACTCAAGGGTTCAGTTGGTTGAGGGGCGAGGCTGACAGTCACCGGCTGTGGTGCCGGAACTTCGGGGACTGGTGGCGGCGTGTCTTCGCAGTAGTCATAGCTGGGTTCGATTTCCCGGTAGCTCTCGACACTCCCCCCAAATCGATTGAACAGATTCGCAATGTCATCTGAACGGTGCATGCAGGCATCCCTTCGTACAAGTAGGTTCAACTCAAATGTAAGGGGACAAGCACACGTCTAGCTGTACATTCCATTGCCCGTTAATTCCCGGATTGCTCTCTCCCCAAGCGCTATCAATTTGATAGCGTCATTATTTTGTTGTCCAATAGATTTTCATCAGAAAAAAAACGAGTATCGCCAATAAATTGGCGAATAAGCTCAACGCATTCATTTCACTGGTAAATTCTCTCCTTCCGAGACCACTGACCGGTTGAGTCGTGACAATGGCGCGTGGGTCCAATAGATTAGGCGCCCTGAAATGCCCCGGCCTTTCGAGCCTCACCCCAGTTAAATGACACTGAAATAGCGAAATTTCGATGCCTGATTCCCATACCGATGAAGCCGTAACCTCCTTGTCCGCCAAGCGCGAATACGAAAACGCCATCCATCTTTCCCAGCATGTGCCCCAGGCCAAGAACATCAGCGAGATGGTTCTCGACGCCTTCCACACCTCGAAAGAAAGCGACCAGATTCGTGAACTGCGTCTGGCGATCCGCCAGGCGCACGACCGTTTCGACGACGACAAAGCCTACGAACTCATGGGCCAGCTCAAGCAACTCAAGGACGCCGAGGCGGCCGATATCGCGGCCCTGGAAGACCTGAGCACGAAATTCCCGATCAGCCGGATTCTCTCCAGCTACAAGGACGATCCGGCGTTCCAGGAACTGGTCTATGGCTTGGCGTTCAAGGTGCTGAACCAGACTCACCAGGCCCTGAGCAACCCCGGTGCTGGCAAGGGCAAGGCCGCGCGCGTCAAGAAAGAAGCGCCGGTATTTGTCATCAGCAAGGACGACACCAGCATCACCTTCCCGCTGCGCACACCACGCAGCAAGGCCAATGCCGACCGCGAAGCGTTCGAATTCCTCGGCTTTGCCTTTGCCGGCCACGGCGACCTGGCCGAACTGCTGAGCGAAACCTTTGTCGACAACGAAGGCAACGAACAGCCGGCGACCCGCCAGAACATCGTCACGGCGATTCAGCAGCAGACGGCGTTTGCCGGGTATAGCGTCGTACAGCAATGACGCTCCGCCGCTGAACGGGCGCGGCGGCAACTGAAAAGAGGCAGGTGCGTTTCGAGGTCAGTCGCGGTGAGGGCTGGCCTGGGATGGGCCTGCCTTTTTTGATTCGATGCGGGAAACCTGGACAGACCGATACGGCCCGGAATTGAAGATCTGGCAGACAAAAAAAACCGCTTAGGTAGCGGTTTCTTTTTTGCGGGCTCCGGTTAGGCCAGAACTCGCGCAGCCTCATAGGATGCACTGGTGTGTGGAACGATTATACCGCGGCGAGTAACACGTGCAAGCCACACTCCTTGCCACTTCTGTAACAATCAGAGCACAGGCCACAGCGACAATCGGAAAAACCCTGTTTGAATAAACATCCTGAAACTACTTTTATCGGAAACATGGCCTTTTGAGCACATTTCCGTCCTCAGTAGAGTGGGTATCATGCACGGGCTATCACGTCAGTCAACATGAGGCTTGGCCAGGCACAGGCGCTGACTTAGGGCCCCCTGACACGGAGTAGGACCCGTGCCGGACTCGCTCAGGGGGCCATCAGCCCGGCCACCTCATAGTTTGCACTGGTGTGTGAACCCTAAGGTGTACATGTTCCGGTAAGTACGCTGGAGGTTTGGCCCACCTGGGAGGGCCAGAGTATGTCCAAGTTATTTCGACGTACGTGGAGCCTTGCAGTCAATACCCTTCGTGCTTATCACGTTTGGAATTTTCTGCGAGATCACTTTGATGACCGTTAAGGTCTGAGCAGTGGCCCGCTTCGACTTCGGTCGAAGCGGGTTTTAGAAATGTGTTAACTCTTGAAAAGCATTGAGCTCCACACAATTTTTTTTGCAGTTCGAGCCATGTTCTGTACTTTGCAAAACCTGAAAGCTAGAACTTTATCGCGTCACATACTTCTATATTTCCTACAACAAACGGTACAGTATTAGCGTGCCATAGACCGTTGCGTCCCCGCTTTTGGCCCGAGACACCGAAATCAATGCCAAAGGAGTGAGCAGCGATGGTCGAGCCATCCAAAAGCGGACCCTGGAACAGCCAACTCGGCGATATCAACCAAGACGTCATACACGCAATCCTCGAACTGGTCAGCGATGGCGTCTGGGACTGGAATGCCAATACCGGCCTGGTCTACCGCAGCCCCGGCTGGTACGAGATGCTCGGCTACTCCCCCAATAGCCTGCCGAACAACGTCTTCACCTGGGAGAACGTGATTCATCCCGACGACTACCCACAGGTGATGGCCCATTTCGACGATCACCTGAATGAACGCACCCTGGGTTATCACGCCGAGTACCGCTGCCGAAC
Organism: Pseudomonas sp. GW821-FHT04D07; assembly: GCF_059420225.1. Classification (NCBI taxonomy): domain Bacteria; kingdom Pseudomonadati; phylum Pseudomonadota; class Gammaproteobacteria; order Pseudomonadales; family Pseudomonadaceae; genus Pseudomonas; species Pseudomonas sp. GW821-FHT04D07. Next base: position 162,406 of record NZ_JBWKTH010000004.1, on the reverse strand, counting down.
CCGCAGCGGCGACTATATCCTGATCGAAGATCGCGGTTATGTGATCGCCCGCAACCCCGACGGTTCGGTCGCACGGATGATTGGCGCCCACCGCAGTCTCGAAGACCAGCGGCGCCTGCTCGAACAGCTGGAAGTACGGACCCAGTCTTTCGAGGCCATCGTCGCCGAACGAACCGCCGAACTGTCACGGGTCAATCGGCGGTTGCAGGCCCAACTCGAGGAAAACCGCCGCCTGGCCGAGAGCGATTCACTGACCGGGGTTGCCAATCGCTATCGCCTGGAAAAGATCCTGTCCCGGGAATGCCAGCGCGCCGGACGCTTTCGCCAGGCGCTGTCGCTGATTGCCATGGATATCGATGATTTCAAGCTCATCAATGACCAACACGGGCATCAAGGCGGCGACACAGTACTGGTCGAGGTGGCGCAGACGCTCCAGGGCTGTCTGCGCGACAGCGACCTGCTGGCACGCTGGGGCGGCGACGAGTTCATGATTGTCCTGCCGGACAGCCCACTCACCGCCGCCATGAACCTGGCGCAACAGATGCGCGAGCACCTGCGGCAACGCAAGCCCCTGGGCCTGAGTTCGCTGACGATGAGTTTCGGGGTGGTGGAACGTTGCGCCGACGAGCCCATGGCCGAACTGATGAGCCGGGCCGACCAGGCCCTGTATCGCGCCAAGGGTGCCGGCAAGAACGTGATTTCCAATTGAGGCGGCATTCAGCGGAAGCGCCTTCAGGCAGCATCGGCTTTTCCTGCCGACACAAAAAACCCCGCCGAAGCGGGGTTTTCTTTTGACCATTCCAACGTCCTGTCGGCTGCCGTCCTGGCGATGGTCGATCATCCCTGATCCTGTGCACATCCTTGCGCAGCAGTGATGGATCCAGAATAGGGCAGCCGCTCAAACGCTCATAGAGGCGATTGCGGGTGCGGCGTGTAAGCCTTTCGCTATTGCCGTGGTTTTTTCCCACTGCAATACGCTACACAACCCTTTCACAATCATCTCGACCTCCTGCTCATCGATAATCAGTGGCGGCAGCAGGCGAATGGTCTTGCCCCGTGTCACGTTGATCAACAAGCCCTGGTCCCGCGCCGCGATCAGCGCCAGGTCACGTACCGGCTGGCGCAGTTCGACACCGATCATCAGGCCTTGCCCACGTATTGCCAGGACCTGCGGGCAATCGCCCAGTTCAGCACGCAGCCGTGCCAGCAAACGCTCGCCCTGCTCCCGGGCATTCTCCACCAGGCCCTGTTCCTCGATGATATCGAGCACGGTGCAGGCGGCCCGACAGGCCAGCGGGTTGCCGCCGAAAGTGCTGCCATGGCTACCCGGGGTGAACAGTTCGGCGGCCTTGCCCCGCGCCAGGCAGGCGCCGATGGGAATGCCATTGCCCAAGCCCTTGGCCAGGGTCATCACGTCCGGAACGATGCCTTCGTGCTGGAAGGCGAACCACTGGCCGGTGCGGCCGATACCGGTCTGGATTTCGTCGAGCATCAGCAACCAGGAGCGCCGTTTGCACAGGTCGCGGACGGCTTTCAGGTAGCCCGGCGGCGGCAGTTGCACACCGCTTTCGCCCTGGATCGGCTCCATCAACACCGCACAGATCCGCTGACCGTGGCTGCGGGCGATGCTGTGCAGCAGCGCCAGGTCGCCATACGGCACCTTGATGAAGTCCCCCGGCAGCTCATGGAAACCCAAACGCACCGCCGGACCATCGCTGGCGGACAAGGTGCCCAGGGTGCGGCCGTGAAAGGCGTTTTCCATGACCACCACCAATGGCTTCTCAATACCTTTGTGCCAGGCATGCAGTCGCGCCAGTTTCAGCGCCGTTTCATTGGCCTCGGCGCCGGAGTTGTTGAAGAACACCCGATCCATGCCCGATAGCTGGGCCAGGCGTTGGGCCAGCTGTTGCTGCCAGTCGATGCTGTAGAGGTTGGAGGTGTGCAGCAGCAGGCCGGCCTGCTCGCGGATGGCACTCACCAGGCGCGGGTGGGAATGACCGACATTGGTCACCGCCACGCCGGCCACCGCATCCAGGTACTCGCGCCCTTCGCGGTCCCACAGGCGGGTGCCCAGCCCCTTGACGAAACCCAGGTCCAGCGGTTGATAGGTGGTCATCAGGCTAGCGGCGGTCATGGCGTCGAGCTCCAGGCATTGGGTGGTACTGGCAGTATCGTTAGCCACTTGAGCTGGATAAACTCCGTTGCACTTCAATCATTTTAAAGCTGAGATTGATAATGGATCTTTTCCAGGCAATGCGGGTGTACGTGACCGTGGTGGAGAGCGGCAGCATGACCGCCGCCGCCCTGGAGTGCGGCATCTCCACCACCATGGTCGGCAATCACCTGCGCTCACTGGAACAACGGCTCGGGGTCAGCCTGCTGAGCCGTACGACACGGCGCCAGCGTCTGACTGAATTCGGCTCGACCTACTATCAGCGTTGTCTTGAGGTGCTGGGGCTGGTGGCGGATTCCGAGCGCCTGGCGGAACAGGCCCAGGGCGAGCCGAGCGGTATCCTGCGGATCACCGCGCCGCTGACCTTCGGCTCCGAACGCCTGGCCCCGGCCCTGAGCGAATTCGTGCTGCGTTATCCGCGGATCAAGCTTGACGTGATGCTCAGCAACCAGCGCGAAGACCTGATCGACAGCGGCTTCGATGTGGCGATCCGCCTGGGGGTGCCCGAACCCTCGGCGCTGATTGCCCGCCCTCTGGAAAACTATGCGCTGACCGTCTGTGCATCGCCGTCGTATCTGAAACGGCGCGGGACACCGATCATCCCCCAGGATCTGCAACATCACGACTGCCTGGCCTTCGCCTACCCGGCCGGAGACGACTGGCGGACGGTGGAAAAACAATGGAGCCTGAGCGGGCCGGAGGGGGAAATCCTGGTGCCGGTCAGCGGCCCGATGACCATCAACAGTTCTTCAGCGTTGTATCAGGCGGCGCTTTGCGGCATGGGTATCGTGATGCTGCCGGATGCCTTGCTGCGCGACGATCTGCGCGAGGGACGACTGGTGCCGCTGCTGGGTACGTACAAACTGCCCAGCCGACCGATGAACCTGCTCTATGCGCAAGACCGCTACCGGCTGCCCAAGCTGCGCAGTTTCGTGGCGTTCGCGCTGGAGAAGTGGGGCCAGTCGTAAGGCTTGCCGGGACGGGCGAGCCTGCCCAGAATGCCTGCACCGGCAACGCAGCCCATGACCGATACAAGGATCAGTACAGCGCTATGTTCGAACACATCGACTTCAATTACCTGCTCACCACCTACGGCTATTGGGCGATCTTCATCGGTTGCCTGCTGGAAGGGGAAACCATCCTGATCCTCGGCGGGGTGGCGGCGCACCAGCAAGTCCTGCACCTGCCGCTGGTGATCTTCTGGGCCAGCCTCGGCGGGATGCTCGGCGACCAGGCGCTGTACTGGACCGGCCGTTACTTCGGCGCGCGCCTGCTACCGCGCCTGCATCGCCAGCAAGCCGCCATAGAACGGGTGACCGGACTGATTCAACGCCATCCGCTGACCTCGATCTTCGCCGTGCGCTTCCTGTACGGCATGCGCCTGGTGGGCCCCATGGTGATCGGCGCCAGCCGGCTGTCGCCGCTGCGCTTCAGCCTGATGAACCTGCTCGGGGCCGCGGTCTGGGCCACGCTCTTTGCCACGGCCGGCTATTGGGCCGGTGGGTTCCTCGAAAGCCTGCTGGGCAATCTCAAGCCCTATCGCCTGCCCATCGTGATCGGGGTCGTGGTCATCGTCGCGGGGATCGCCCTGGTGCGCCATCTGCGGGCCAGGGCGCGGCAACGCCAGAAGGTCTGAGCCGGGCTCAGACCCGGAACCGTCCGACCAATCCCTGCAACGAATTCGCCAGCCGCGACAGTTCGTGGCTGGCGGCGCTGGTCTGATCGGCCCCTGTCGCCGAGCGGATCGACAGGTCGCGAATGTTCACCAGATTACGGTCGACTTCCCGGGCGACCTGGGCCTGCTCTTCCGCCGCGCTGGCGATCACCAGGTTGCGCTCGTGGATTTCATGCACCGAGGCGGTGATCGTCACCAGCGCTTCGCCGGCCCGTTCGGCCAACGCCAGGGTGCTGGCGGCACGGGCGGTGCTGGTGTGCATCGATTCCAGGGCCAGGGTCGAGCCGCTGCGCATGCCGGACACCATCTGTTCGATCTCCTGGGTCGACTGCTGGGTGCGATGGGCCAGGGCCCGCACTTCATCGGCCACGACCGCAAAGCCGCGTCCGCTCTCGCCGGCACGGGCCGCTTCGATGGCGGCATTGAGTGCCAGCAGGTTGGTCTGCTCGGCAATCGCCCGAATCACTTCCAGTACCTTGCCGATGCCCTGGGACTGATCAGCCAGTGAACGCACCAACTCTCCGGTGCGCTCGACGTCCCCGGACAGGGCGCTGATGGCACCGACGGTTTCGCTCACCCGCTCCTGGCCGAGTCGCGCCGACTCGCTGGATTTACGGGTGGCATCGGAGGTGGACACCGCATTGCGCGCCACCTCCTCCACCGCCGTGGTCATTTCGTTGACCGCAGTGGCCGCCTGTTCGATTTCATGGTTCTGCTGTTGCAGGCCTTCCGTGCTGCCCTGGGTCACCGCACTTAGTTCGTCCGCCGCCGTGGCCAGCGTGGTCGCCGAACCGCTGATGCCCTGCAAGGTGTCGCGCAAAGTCTGCTGCATGGTGGCCAGGGCTTCGAGCAGCTGACTGACTTCATCGTTGCCATGGCTTTCGATACGCTGAGTCAGATCGCCGCGTGCGACGTTCTGCGCCGCGCTCAAGGCCTGTCCCAGGGGCTTGACGATGCTGCGCGTCAACAGCATCGCCAGGCCCACGGTAGCCAGGGCCGCCAGGACAATAAACAGAATAACGATCATCCGTGAGTCGCTGTAATGCGACTCGGACTTCTGGCTCTCGGCCGCCACCTGCTTGGTAAAGAGGTCGGCCAGATCGGTCAGTTGCTTGCCGGAACCGTCCACCACGGTCTTCATGTCCACCAGCAACAGCTTGCTCAGTTCGTCACGCCGGCCCTGCTCGGCCAGGGTGAAGGACTGGGCGATACCGGTACGGTAGGCAGCGAAGGTGGTCTTGAACTGGTCGTACAACGCCCGGGCCTCGGGTGTGGTGACCAATTTGTCGTAGGCGACGATCCGCTCGCTCAATTCCTTGTCACGCACGTCCATCTGGCCGCGGTACACCGCGATGTTCTTCGGGTCCTGGTCGAGGGCCATGCGCAGGGAGATGGTGCGGATCCGCAACATGATCTCGCGAATTTCGTCGCCCCCACGAATACTCGGCAGCCATTGGCTTTCAACGGCCACCTCGCCTTCGCGGATGTTCGACATCTGGCCCAGGGCGAACACCCCGAGCAAGGCCACCAGCAGGGCGATCAAGGCAAAACCCAACGCCGCGCGAGGTGCGATATTCAGTTGACGAAGAAACATGACGAGCGCCTTTTTTGTCATGGCCTGGGGTCGGTTAACCTCAGGCCTTAGCTCCAGAGTTGGCAGGCTATCGGCACGTTGTATGACAACTTGAAATAATTACCCGACAATTTCGCGCGTGCGAAAGAAGGACTCAAGGGGTTTTCTGTCCAGGCCCGGGAACGATATTGAGCTTGTAGATGATGCGCGTGTGGTAACCCGCCTGCAGGATCTTCGTGGCGCGCTGATTGATGTTGTCGGGCTTGGCCTCATCGGCCGAGACGCTGCGCAGTTGCGTGCGCTGGGTACGGCCTTCCCAGGTAGACACGCCCTGGTCCGGCGCGCAGGGCTGCGCGGCGAAACTGATCTTGCCATCATGGCTCACGCACTTATAGGCGTCGGCACTGAAAACCGAACTGGAAGCGCCAAGAAGGAGAACGAAGACCAGACCTCTGCCCATGCGTGTGCATCCCTGTACGTGATGGTCATCCACAGATAAAAGAAAACCCGCCGAAGCGGGTTTTCTTCAAAACATTCCGACATCCTGTCGGCGGCCTCCATGGCCTGGTTCGATCGTCCTTGATCCTGCACGCATCCTTGCGTAGCAGCGATAGGTACAGATTAAGCCCAGTCATGAAGGCTCAACAGAGGAGATCAGTGTCGCCGCATGTAAGCCTTTCGCCATACATGGATCCAATCCTCAGTGTGCGTAAGTCAGCAGCAACTCACTCGGCACCTTGAAGTCCAGCGACATCATCACGCTCAGGGCGGTGATGGTGAAGATCGAGAACACGAACAGCTTGCGGGCCCAGACCGTGTCATCCACGGCCTTGTAGCCGGTCCAGGCCATGTACAACCAGTACATGCCCATGGCCGCGGCCACGGCCAGGTAGCTCATGCCGGCATAACCGCTGAACGTCAGCATCAACGTCGCGCCGAGGAAGGCCAGGATGTAGAGCAGGATGTGCTTCTTGGCCACCAGGATCCCGCGCTTCACCGGCAACACCGGAATCGATGCGGCCAGGTAATCGTTGAAGCGGAAGATCGCGATCGCGTAGGAATGCGGCATCTGCCACAAACTGAACATCACCAGCAGCGTCAGGGCCGCCATGTCGAAGCTGTTGCTCACCGCCACGTAGCCGATCACCGGTGGCATCGCCCCCGACAGACTGCCGATCAGCGTGCCGTGAACCGACTTGCGCTTGAAGTACAGGCTGTAGAAGCCGACGTAGATGACAAAGCCGATCACCGCGAACAGCGCCGCCAACGGATTGGCGACGCGGTACAGCAAGGCCACGCCGGCGATCCCGAGGACGCTGGCGTAGATCAGCGCCAGTTTCAGGGAAATCAGCCCCTGGACCAGCACTCGGTTCTTGGTGCGCTCCATCTTCAGGTCGATGTCACGGTCGATGCAGTTGTTGAACACGCAACCGGACGCCACCACCAGCGAAGTACCGATCATGGCCGCCAGGAAGATGGCCAGATCGACATGCCCCTTCGAGGCCAGGAAGAAACCACCCGCCACAGAAAGCACGTTACCGAAAATGATCCCCGGTTTGGTGATTTGGATAAAGTGCTTGAGCGACATCGGGTTTACCTCACTTCGCCATCATGACGGCGTGGATGCTGAACATGATCCACAGCGACAGACCCACCAGCAGAACGATCACCAGTGCCGCGAAGATAAACGCCACTACGTTGTTACGCTGCGCCGCGGAACGGTCCAGGTGCAGGAAGTACACCAGGTGCACCAGCACCTGGATCACGGCGAAGACCAGAACGATCCACAGGGTGGCCGCCTTGGGCAGCGACGGGTACATCACCAGGCCGAACGGGATGATAGTCAGGATGATCGACAGGACAAAGCCGACCATGTAGGACTTCACGCTGCCGTGGTTGGCATCACTGGAATGCTGTGCATTAGCCATTTACAGAGTCCCCATCAGGTAAACAACGGTGAATACGCAGATCCACACGACGTCCAGGAAGTGCCAGAACAAGCTCAGGCAGCTCAGGCGGGTGATGTTGCTTGGCGTCAGGCCGTTTTTCCAGACCTGGTACATCATCACGGCCATCCAGATCAGGCCGCTGGTGACGTGGACACCGTGAGTCCCGACCAGGGTGAAGAACCCGGACAGGAAGCCACTGCGGTTAGGGCCGAAGCCTTCTTCGATCAGCTTGTGGAATTCGTTGATTTCCATGCCGATGAAGCCCAGGCCGAACAGGAAGGTGATCGCCAACCAGACCAGGACCTGACTTTTCTTGCCCTTGAACAACGCCAGCATGGCGAAGCCGTAGGTGATCGAACTGAGCAACAGGCAGGCGGTTTCACCCAGCACGTAAGGCAGTTCGAAGATGTCGTGGCCCGACGGGCCACCCGCTACGTTGTTAACCAGCACCGCGTACGCTGCGAAGATCGACGCAAACAGAATGCAGTCGGTCATCAGGTAGAGCCAGAAACCGAAGACGGTCATCTCGCTCGTATCGTGGTGGTGGTCATCGTGCCCATGGTCATGACCATGGGCGTGTCCAGCATTGGTCACTAAGTTCGACATGGTTTAAGCCTGTTCCAGCGAAGATTCAACACGGGTGGCAGGAGTCACTTTCGCTGCCGCCAGCACCTTGTGCTGCTCGGCTTCGATACGTTCGATGACGTCCACTGGCACCATGTAACCCTGATCATCACGCGAGATGTGGATGATGAAATAGATCACGGTACCGGCCAGGCCAGCGATGGCCATCCACCAGATGTGCCAGATCATCGCGAAACCGAACACGGTCAGCAGAGCACCCATGATCAGGCCAGTCGCGGTGTTGTTCGGCATGTGGATCGGCTGGTAGCGCTTGGGCACCGAGTACGCGGTACCGTCTTCCTTGGCTTCGGTGAAGGGGTCAACCACATCGGCTTTCGGCAGTTCGGCGAAGTTGTAGAACGGTGGTGGCGACGAGGTCGACCATTCCAGGGTGTGGCCGTTCCATGGGTCGCCGGTCACATCCATGTTCTGCTTGCGGTCACGCACGCTTACATAGATCTGGATCAATTGCGAAGCGATACCGAAGGCGATCAGAATGGCACCGAACAACGCTACGTACAGGTAAGGCACCCACTCAGGGTTGGTGCTGGAGTTCAGGCGACGGGTCATACCCATGAAGCCCAGGGCATAGAGCGGCATGAACGCGACGAAGAAGCCGGAGATCCAGAACCAGAACGCGGCCTTGCCCCAACCTTCGTGCAGCTTGAAGCCGAACGCTTTCGGGAACCAGAAGCTGAAGCCGGCGATGTAACCGAAGACCGCACCACCGATGATCACGTTGTGGAAGTGCGCGATCACGAACAGGCTGTTGTGCAGGACGAAGTCAGCGCCCGGGATGGCCAGCAGTACGCCGGTCATGCCGCCGATGGCGAAGGTCACCATGAAGCCCAGGGTCCAGAGAACCTGGCTGGTCATGCGCAGACGGCCACGGTAGATGGTGAACAGCCAGTTGAATAGCTTCACCCCCGTCGGGATCGAGATCAGCATGGTCGCCAGGCCGAAGAAGGCGTTGACGTTGGCACCCGAACCCATGGTGAAGAAGTGGTGCAGCCAAACCATGAAACCCAGCACCGAGATCGCGCCGCTGGCGTAGATCATCGAGTGGTGGCCAAACAGTTTCTTGCCGGAGAAGGTCGAGATGACTTCGGAGAAAACCCCGAACGCCGGCAGGATCAGGATGTACACCTCGGGGTGACCCCAGGCCCAGAACAGGTTGACGTACATCATCGGATTTCCACCCAGTTCATTGGTGAAAATGTGGAAATCCATGTAACGGTCAAGCGTCAGCAAAGCCAGTGTAGCGGTGAGGATCGGGAACGAAGCGACGATCAGCACGTTGGCCCAGGTGCAGGTCCAGGTGAAGATCGGCATGTCCATCAGCTTCATGCCAGGGGTACGCATTTTCAGCACGGTGGCCAGGAAGTTCACCCCGGTCAGCGTCGTACCCAGCCCTGATAGCTGTAGCGCCCAGATATAGTAATCCACCCCCACGCCCGGACTGTATTGCAGGCCCGACAGCGGCGGATAGGCAACCCAACCGGTCTTGGCGAATTCGCCGACACCCAGGGAAACGTTGATCAGCACCACGCCGGAAACCAGCAGCCAGAAGCTCAGGGAGTTCAGGAACGGGTAGGCCACGTCACGCGCACCGATCTGCAACGGCACGACAATGTTCATCAGGCCGGTGAAGAAAGGCATCGCCATGAAGATGATCATGATCACACCGTGGGCGGTGAAGATCTGGTCATAGTGGTGAGGCGGCAGGTAGCCCGGGGAACCCTCGGTGGCCATGGCCAGCTGGGTCCGCATCATGATGGCGTCGGAGAAACCGCGCAGCAGCATGACCATGGCCACGACTATGTACATGACACCGATTTTCTTGTGGTCAACCGAAGTCAGCCACTCGCTCCACAGGTAGGTCCACTTCTTGAAGTAAGTGATCGCCGCGAACAACGCCAGGCCACCGACGGCGATCATCGCCAGCGTGATCATGACAATCGGTTCGTGGAACGGGACCGCTTCCCAACTTAATTTACCAAACATCGTTTACTCCTCTGCCCCGGCAGCTGAATGCGAACTCATGTCCATTCCTTCCGTTGCGGCCACTTCTTTCTTCTCGTGCTCGACCGGCTTGCCTGCTTTCATACCTTCGTACTTGTCGACGATGGTCTGGAACAGGTTCGGCGTAACGGCGGAATAAAGCGCGACCGGGTTGTCCTGGCTTGGCTTGGAAAGGTCTGCGTATTCAGCTTGTTCAAGCTGTTTAGGTGCCTTCTTGACCTCAGCTACCCAGGCATCGAAATCCGCCTGGCTGGTTGCGGTCGCTTTGAATTTCATACCGGTGAAGCCGGCGCCGCTGTAGTTGGCGGAAATCCCTTCGTACTCATGATTCTCGTTGGAGATCAGGTGCAGCTTGGTCTGCATACCGGCCATGGCGTAGATCTGACCGCCCAGGCCCGGGATGAAGAACGAGTTCATCACGCTGTCGGAAGTGATCTTGAAGTTCACCGGTGTCTTGGCCGGGAAGACCAGCTTGTTGACGGTGGCAATGCCTTGTTCCGGGTAGATGAACAGCCATTTCCAGTCCAGCGCGACCACTTCGACGGTGATCGGCTTGACGTCGGATTCCAGCGGACGATAAGGGTCCAGGGCGTGGGTCGACTTGTAGGTGACGACACCCAGGAACAGGATGATGATCGCAGGAACGGCCCAGATCACGATTTCGATCTTGGTCGAGTGATTCCATTTCGGTGCGTAGGTGGCGTCCTTGTTCGACGCGCGGTATTTCCAGGCGAAGGCAAAGGTCATCAGGATGACCGGCACCACGACCAACAGCATCAGCAGCGTAGCGGTGATGATCAGGTTACGTTCGTCCAGGCCCACCTGACCCTTCGGGTCGAGCAAGGTCATGTTGCACCCTCCCAGCAACAACGTGCCGAGCAGTGGCAACAAGCCTAAGAATCTGGGATACCTTGTTTTACTCATCTCACGACCTCTAAAGCAGCTTGCGCAATGCAGTTGGGTTTCGATAGCCAACACTTCACCCTGCCAAGGGTTGGCAATTTTTTCCGATTGAATAAGGGCCTGTCCGTCGCACCAATCGCTGATCGGCGCCTCTGGAACGAGCGTGAGTTCTTATTCGATTTCGTGGGTCATAGGCCTTGTTACAGACCAATTCCATTTGGTGCGGATACTTGGAAAGGTTGCCAGCACCAGGGGTCGCATAGCGCCCTTGAGCCCTTCGACCGCCCTATTGCGCTCAGGCAGAGCGGCGCCGGACATTCAGTGCGGCGATTGTAGTTAGGTCGCGTTTTATAAACCACGTCTCATCCTGAAATATTTTTTATCAATTCACGCAACAATCATTAACCGTTTTTGCAACGATCCTGAATCGTATCGCTTTTCATTCTCAGCAAAAAGCCATGAACCGCTCTTTTGTTTGACAACTGATCCGCCCCGCAATCGCCCCGCCGAGAGCCTGAAAAGAGGCTCTGGCCCAAGCATGACGGGGTATTGCGCGGGTCTTCGAGGGGGGCTGGGACAAGCCCTGCACAAGAATGAAACACAGGGGGTGCCAGGGAACTTTTTCGAGGAAGACTGTCAATCAGAAGATGACATCGCGGTCAGAAACGACCGCTGCGACCGCTGCGACGTGACAATATGTCGCAGTTTTTTCAGCCCTTTTCTTGTCTGCCATCAAGGCACTTTTATCGCGGTTAGCGAACATAAAAACGCCCCGATCTTACATGAAAGACCGGGGCGTTTTTCAAGGATGAGTGGCGAGGATCGGCCCCAAGGGCCAAGCGCCGGAATCAGCGGTTTTTCTGGCGATTACGGTAGATACCCACCGGCACCAGCAACACTGTCAGTACGAAAGCCACCAGCGCCCACTGCGCCAGGGACAGGCCCAGCACCGGCGGGTACGGCGTTTCGCAGAACCCCTCGACCTGGAAACCCAACGGGAAGATCGACGCCAGGGGCAGGCCATCGACGATCGGTTGCAACACGTCGATACCGCAGCTCACCGCCGGGTTGGCCTGGATATAGACATGGCGGCCCGCCGCAATGATGCCGCCGACGGCACTCAGCCACACCAGCACTTCCAGCACCGTGAGACTGCGTCGGGTGCGCATGCCGGCGCCAATAAAGGCAAAGAGCGCAATGAACAGCAAGGCGTAGCGCTGCAGGATACACAACGGGCAAGGTAACTCGCCCAGCACCACCTGCATGTACAAGGCACCGCCGATCAAGGCGAGGCAGACCAGCCCCAGCAGGACCAGAAAACGCTTTTCCCGTCCCAGCCGCATCATTTCGTCAGTCATCCCGTTTCCCTTTGACTCGTTGTTGGATCGGCCGGAGGGCCGCGCAGCGTGCCGCGGCATCAAACCGAGGTTGTATCCCATGGGCCCACAGGTCGCAATCCAATCGCTTCAACCCGCTGAACATGCGTTGTCCGCAAGTCTACACGTTGACCATGACCTTTGAGCGTATTGAACAGCCCCCGCCAGCGTCTGCGGGAGTATGGGTAAACCACCACAAGATCGCCGACAACGCTCGGCGAATTAACGACAAGCCGATTAAACCGGGATTAACGCGCCAAAGGATTTTGCCCAGCCGCCGGATCCATCCTCCCGACAACCGTGGCCAACGGGCTGGCCACGGCGCTCTCGCGGGTTACTCCAAGGCCGCGGCCGGGCCGAAGAACTCATAGCGGCTCTGTTGCTCCGGCACTCCCAGGGCTTTCAAGTGACGCTTGATCGCGCCCATGAAGCCCTTGGGCCCGAGGAAATAGGCATCCAGGTCACGTTCCTGCGGCAACCACTCGCCCAACTGTTCCTGACTCAGCAGGCCGACCTTGTCCGCCGCCGGGCTGACGCCGTCATCCTCGGCATAACAATAGAAGCGCTTGAGTTGCGGATGACGCTCGGCCAGAGCATCGACCCAGTCACGGAAAGCATGCACCTGGCCGTTGCGCGCGCAGTGGATAAAATGCACTGGTCGCTCGCCCGCCAACGCGGCTTCGAGCATGGGCAGGGTCGGCGTGATCCCCACTCCACCACTGATCAATACCAACGGCTTGTCGCTGGCCGCCAGGGTGAACTCGCCGGCTGGCGGGAACAGCTCCAGGGTCGCGCCGATGGCCAGTTGGTCATGCAGATAGTTCGACACCCGCCCACCCGCTTCGCGCTTGACGCTGATCCGATACTGCCCGGCCTTCGCCAGCGCCGAGAGCGAGTAGTTGCGTCGGACCTCTTCGCCGTCGATCAGCAGCCTCATGCCGATGTACTGCCCGGGGGTGAACGCCAGGATCGGCTGACCGTCCACCGGTTCGAAATAGAACGAGGTGATTTCCAGGCTTTCCTCGACCTTGGCCGTCACCTTGAACAGCCGTGCACCGCGCCAGCCGCCGGGCGCCAGGGCCTTCTCGTCATAAATAGCGGTTTCGGCACCGATCAGGATATCGGCCAACTGGTTGTAGGCCGCGCCCCAGGCACTCATCACCTCGGGCGTGGCGATTTCCTCGCCGAGCACTTCGTGAATGGCCCGCAACAGGCAAGTGCCGACAATCGGGTAATGTTCCGGAAGGATCTGCAGCGCAACATGCTTGTTGATGATCTTGGCCACCAGGTCGCCCAACTGGTCAAGCTGGTCGATATGCCGGGCGTACATCAATACGCCATTGGCCAGGGCCCGGGGCTGATCGCCACTGGACTGGTGGGCCTGGTTGAACAGTGGACGCACCTGCGGGTACTCGGACAGCATCATCCGGTAGAAGTGAGTGATCAGCGCCTCGCCGCCACTTTCCAGCAGCGGCACAGTCGATTTGACGATGGCACGGTCTTGAACGCTCAGCATGGGTCAACTCCTGGGTATGAGGTTTTATCGGAATTAACCTTTACTCATCACACTTCATGCCAAGATTAAAATGCATATAAATCAATAAGTTAAAATAATATTAGTCATATAGACTACAAGAGCTTTATAGTCAATCCGACACCATAGGAGTCAATATGACTGCAAAGCTCCTGCTGACCACCCTACTTCCACTGGTATCGGATCTCTCACGGGAACTGCCCGAAAGCGAACGCTACCGGCGCCTGCTCGAAGCCATGCGCGCCCTGCTACCCTGCGACGCCGCCGCGCTGCTACGCCTTGATGGTGAGTGGCTGGTGCCACTGGCCGTCGATGGCCTGAGCCCCGACACCCTCGGTCGGCGCTTCAAGATCAGCGAGCATCCGCGCTTCCAGATCCTGCTCGGCAGCCATGGACCAACCCGCTTCGACAGCGACAGCGATCTGCCGGATCCTTACGACGGGCTGGTGGATGGCTTGACCGAGCACCTGGAGGTCCATGACTGCCTGGGCTGCCCACTGTTTATCGACGAACAACCCTGGGGTCTGCTGACCCTCGACGCCCTCGCCCCGGAGCGCTTCGAACGGATCGAACTCGACGCCCTGCAGGCTTTCGCCAGTCTGGCGGCGGCCACGGTCAACGCCGCCGAACGCATCGAGCGTCTGGCCTTGCGCGCCGAGGACGAGCACCAGCGCGCCGAGCTCTATCGCCAGGCCAACGGCGGGCAGAATCGCGAAATGATCGGCCAGAGCAAAACCCACAAACGCCTGGTGGAAGAGATCAAACTCGTCGGCGGCAGCGATCTGACAGTGCTGATCACCGGTGAAACCGGGGTCGGCAAGGAACTGGTGGCCCAGGCGATCCATGCGGCTTCCCCGCGTGCGGAAAAACCCATCATCAGCCTCAATTGCGCGGCCCTGCCGGACACCCTGGTGGAAAGCGAGCTGTTCGGTCATGTGCGCGGTGCCTTTACCGGAGCCGTGAACGATCGCCGCGGCAAGTTCGAACTGGCCAATGGCGGCACGCTGTTTCTCGATGAGGTCGGCGAGCTGTCGCTGAGCGTCCAGGCCAAGTTGTTACGGGTGCTGCAAAGCGGCCAGCTACAAAGACTGGGCTCGGACCGCGAGCATCAGGTGGATGTACGACTGATCGCCGCCACCAACCGCGACCTGGCCGAAGAAGTGCGCAGCGGGCGCTATCGGGCCGACTTCTACCACCGCCTGAGTGTCTATCCGCTGCACGTGCCGGCCCTGCGCGAGCGCGGTCGCGATGTATTGCTATTAAGCGGTTTTTTTCTGGAACAGAACCGCTCGCGCATGGGCCTGGGCAGCTTACGCCTGAGCGCCGATGCCCAGGCGGCGCTGCTGGCGTACAACTGGCCGGGCAACGTCCGCGAGCTGGAGCACCTGATCGGGCGTAGCGCCTTGAAGGCCTTGGGCAATTGCCGGGAACGACCGAAGATCCTCAGCCTGAGCGCGGCCGATCTGGGCTTGCCGACGGCTGTCGCGCCAGCCCCGGCAGCACAACCCCCGGCCCCGCCGGAATTTGAAAGCGACGTTGATCTGCGCCAGGCCACGGAAAATTACCAGCGGCAACTGATCAGCGCCTGCCTGGAGCGCCACCAGCACAATTGGGCGAGCGCCGCACGAGAACTGGGCCTGGACCGAGCCAACCTGGGACGGATGGCCAAACGACTCGGCTTGAAGTAAGCCCTTAGCAGGGAGTTGTGTATTACACCTAAAGACAGCCCCGCTCGGGTCGATAACCCATTATCGATAGCCGTTCAGGGTTAATCTGTCCTGAACCACCTTTTTCCACAGAAGGTTTCTATGTCTTCCAACAAAGCCCGCGCAGACTCGCTGTCACTTCTGCTTTTTACCTTGCGCAGCGGCAAGCTGATGGCAATCAACCTGCTGAAAGTCAGTGAAATCATTCCCTGCCCGCCGCTGACCAAGCTGCCGGAGTCCCATCCCCACGTCAAAGGTATCGCCACCCTGCGCGGCGCCTCGCTGTCGGTGATCGACCTGAGCCGCGCCCTCGGCGAACGCCCGTTGGTGGACCCGGATGGCGGCTGCCTGATCGTCACCGATATCAGCCGCTCGAAACAGGGCCTGCATGTCCAGGCCGTGAGCAAGATCGTCCATTGCCTGACCACCGATATCCGCCCGCCGCCCTACGGTTCCGGCGGACCCAAGGCCTTTATCACCGGGGTGACCCAGGTCGATGGCACGCTGGTCCAGGTGCTGGATATCGAAAAGGTCATCCACGGCATCTCACCGACGCAAATCGAAGTCACGCCCAGCGAATTGACCATGGAAGAAGCGGAAATCCTCGGCCATGCGCGCATTCTGGTGGTCGACGACAGCCAGGTGGCCCTGCAGCAATCGGTGCTCACCTTGCGCACCCTTGGCCTGACCTGCCACACCGCCCGCAGCGCCAAGGAGGCCATCGGTTGCCTGCTCGACCTGCAAGGCACCGCCGAGCAGATCAACGTGGTGGTCTCGGACATCGAGATGTCCGAGATGGACGGCTACGCCTTCACCCGCACGATCCGTGAAACCCCGGATTTCCAGGACCTCTATATCCTCCTGCACACCTCCCTGGACAGCGCCATGAACAGCGAGAAGGCGCGACTGGCCGGGGCCAATGCGGTGCTGACCAAGTTTTCCTCGCCGGAACTGACCCGGTGCCTGATCCAGGCCGCCCGGACCGTCACGGAGCAAGGGATCTAAATGCCCGACCGTCACTGCCAGTTGTTGCGCAAGGACCTCGATGACTTGCTGGATATCCCCCAGTGGCCGGCCGGCATCCGCGTGGGCGTGTTGCGAGCCGAGCTGATGGAGCCGGTGCATGCCTTGCTCAAACTGGGTTACCTGAATGGCGGTGGCAGTGTCGAGGACTTCACCCAATGGCGCCAACGTTTCACGGCCGATGCTGAGTTCGACCCCTCGCTGTGCCTGATTGCCCTCGACGAGCACGGCGTGGCGGGTGTCGCCCTGTGCTGGACCAGCGCCTATATCAAGGACCTGGTAGTGCATCCGCGCCGACGCGCCCAAGGCCTGGGCCTGGCCTTGTTGCGCCAGGCCTTCAAGGTGTTCGCCTCACGCGGCGAAGCCTTTGTCGACCTCAAGGTCATGGAAAACAACCTCACCGCCAGGCAGCTGTACGAGCGCGCCGGCATGCGTTTTATCGAACGCTATGAAGTCAGCCCGGCTCAGGCATAATCCCCCTTCCCCGCCGCCCTTGAAGGAGACCTGTCATGAAAGCCTTCACCCTGCTCTTCATCAGCCTCGTCACCCTGGCCAGCCAGGCCCAGGCCGCCAGCCCCGACGCCTGGGCGAACTACCACAAGGCCGTGGTTGCCGGTTGCACCAAGGTCAGCAAACTGAAAAGCGTTAAGCCCGTGGGCAACCCCGCGCAATTCGACGACAAGGTCGGTTACACCGCCTTGCTGCTGCACGGTCGCTATCCGCAGGCACATATGAAGAACCAGCCGGGTACCGAATTGTGCCTGTACAACAAGAAGAGCAAGACCGCTGTGGTCACCGAATGGGATTCGGTCATGCCCGCCCGCAGCAACTGAGCGGCTGGCGCATAACTTGCTTTGACCGAAGCTCGCACGGCGAAACAAAACGGAATTACGTCACCGTCCCAGCCCTTGTCTTTCGGTCGGCCCACTCATGAGTACCCATTTTTCCTGCGTCGGTTGTGGCAAATGCTGCACCGATCATCATGTGCCCCTGACACTGGCCGAAGCCCGGCAATGGGCGGCGGACGGCGGCCAGGTGATCGTCCTGGTCGAGGCCTTTCTGGCGGATGGCCTGGGCCAGCCGGAACAGCAGCGCGATCACGTGCTGCGCCGCTCCTGGGGCGTGCCCAGCGGTCACACCGAAGCCCGCGTCGCCATCACCTTTGCCGCCTACAACGTCGGCCCCTGCCGGAATCTTGACGAAGACCTGCTCTGCCGGATCTACCAACGGCGGCCGCTGGTGTGCCGGATCTATCCGATGGAAATCAATCCGCATATCCCGCTGCGCCCCGAGGCCAAGGATTGCCCGCCGCAGGCCTGGGAGGACACGCAGCCGCTGTTTATCGTCGGCGGGCAGTTGCAGGACCTGGAACTGGTCCGCTTGATCGAGGCCTCGCGCCAGGCCGATCGTGACGATATCCAGGCCAAGGAACTGATCTGCGCACGGCTGGGGATTCATACCACGGCGCTCAAGGGCGACGGCTTCACCGCCTACCTGCCGCAGATGTCGGCGTTCGCGGAGGCGATTGACCAGGTGCAGCAACTGACGCAGTGGCCGGCGCCGAGCGAGTGGAGCTTTCACGTCTCCGGACCAGCCATCGCCGGGCCGTTGCAGGCGGCGGGGGCTCGGGTGGTGAGCGAAGCGGCGACCACCTATGCCTTTATCCCCTTGCAGGCGGCCTGACCCCGGATAAAGATCCGCCTGGAGAAACACGGACCTGTAGGAGCCGGCTTGCTGGCGATGGCGGCCGATCAGGCGATGCAAGGCTCACGGGCCTCATCGCCAGCAAGCCGGCTCCTACAAGGGATCGCGTTGACCCTGCCTGTCAACAGCGCTTGCGCCAGAACTCCTGGGCCAGTGAGCGCAGGTCGTCCGCCAGCCCCGCGACATCCCCCGAACTGAGATGACTCTGCTGACCGACGTTGACCAGCGCCTCGCAGGCATTGCGGATGCTGACGATATTGCGGTTGATATCCTCGCTGACGCTGCTCTGCTCCTCCACCGCCGAAGCGATCTGCTGGCTCATCGCGGTAATCCGGCTGACCCGCTGGCTGATCCCGGCCAGGGCATCGGCCGCCTGCTGGACCTGCTGCACACTGTCTTCGGCCTGCTGGCTGCTGTGCTGCATCACCTCGACCGCGTTGCGCGCACCCTCCTGCAGATTGCTGATCATGCGCTGGATTTCGTTGGTCGACTGCTGCGTACGCTGGGCCAGCCCGCGCACTTCGTCGGCCACCACCGCGAAGCCTCGGCCCTGCTCCCCGGCGCGGGCGGCTTCGATGGCGGCATTGAGCGCCAGCAAGTTGGTCTGGTCGGCAATCGCGCGGATCACTTCCAACACCGTGGAGATCTCGGTGCTGTGGCTTTCCAGGTGCAGGATCACCTCCGTGGCCCGCGCCAGTTCGTTGGCCAGGCGCAGCACCGCACTGCGGCTTTCCCCCACCAGTTGATGACCTGCACAGGTTTCGTTGCCCACCTGGTCGGCCACTTCCGAGGCCTGCTGAGCATTGCTGGCGACCTGGGCCACACTGGCGCTCATCTGCTGGATGGCCGCCGCCACCTGGTCGGTTTCGGCCTGCTGGTCGAGGGTGCTGTCGTGACTGCTGTGAAGATGCCGGGCCAACGCCTGGGCATGCCCGGACAGGCGCAGCGAGGCATCGCCGATGCGCCCCACCACCGCACCGACCTGGGCCTCGAGCATGTTCAAGGCAAAACCGATCTGGCCGAACTCGTCGCTCCGACCGGTGTAGATCGCCTGACTCAAGGGATTGTCAGCGATCTCCCGGGCCCGCGCCGTAAGCCCGGAAAACGGGCGCAAGGAGCAATGGGTCAGCACACCGACCAGCACGCTCCCCAGGACCCAGAGTCCCAACTCAACCTCCAGCGATTGCCCGCCAACCCCATGCCCCAGCGCCAGGACAAGCGCAAGCGCGGCGCTGACCTGCGCCCAGAGCCGGGTCTGCAAGCGCAGCCCGGGCAGGCGCTGACGCCAGGGCAAACGGCCGTTGCGCAACCAACCGTACCAGCGTTCGGCGGCCTCGACCTGCGCGGCATCGGGCCGGGTCCGCACCGACTGGTACTCCACGGTCTGGCCGTCGCGAGTCACCGGCGTGGCGTAGGCGCTGACCCAGTAGTGATCGCCATTCTTGCAGCGATTCTTCACCAGCCCCATCCACGAGTGCCCGTCCTTGAGGGTCTGCCACATATGCGCGAATGCCTCGGCGGGCATGTCTGGATGCCGCAACAGGTTATGTGGCGAACCGAGCAGCTCCTCACGGCTGTAGCCGCTGATCCTGATGAAGTCAGGATTGGCGTAGGTAATCGTGCTGTCCAGATCGGTAGTCGAAAGGATGTTGGCGTCAAAGGCGACGTCTAGATTTCGCCCGGTAATCGGGAGATTGATCTTCATGGAAAACGCGCTCGAAAGTGGGAGGAGTCGACAGGACGTCGACTCTAAGCGCGCGAAAAAGCCAGACACTGATCCAGCTCATGATCCTGGCATTTAGCCATGTTCATGACAAATCAAAGACGTTCACTGTTTTTTTTGGCGCCAACCCGTCGGCGACGAGGCCCCTGAACCTGGCGCGGCATTGACGCTCGCCATCGCCGGCAAGCCAACTCCCACGCGAAGCTCAGCGTTTGCCCATGGATCGACGCGTACCATTGGGCGCGCGGCCCGGTCTCTCGTGATGGCCGTCCTTGCCACCTTTCTGGTACCAGGTCTGGCCGGCCTTTTTCGCCGCGGCAAATTCAGCAGGGTTGAACGGAAAGCTGAAGGCCGGGACGGCGGGCTTTTCGCTGACCGCAAGCTCGGCCTCGACCACAGGCTCTTCACCCGGGTTGGCGGAAACGGACGGTTGTTCAGGGGCAGTCATGGAAGCTCCGAAAAGGCGGGACGGATCAGGTCGAACCGAAAGACCGCAGTATACCTGCGAGCGCCCTGCCCGCGCCGCCGCCAACGGTCATTTATAGAACAAATCGACCACCACCCCGGCCGAGAACGGCCCGGCCTTGGGTCGGTCACTGTTCCACACCAGCTCGGCATCGAAGCGGGCCATGGCTGCCCGGGTTTCGCCCAGCAGGTCAGCCAGGTGAAAGGAGCGGTTGTAGGGAATCCCCAGGCCGCCGTCCGCCCGGACAATTCGGATGCCCACGCCATCATTGCCCTGGGGAATCAGCAGATCCCCGGAGACACTGCCCGACACCGGCTTCAAGCGCGCGTCCAGGCTGAACGCCGTGTCACAGGTCCGACTGGTGTGCAGGGCGAATGGGCGGCGCGCCGCCACCTGGCCCATGACCACCCGCTCGATGGCGACCCTGCCGAAGTCGACGGTTTCGGGAATCACCTGCAGCTCGGCATCACAGGCAACGAAGCGCAGACCGGAAAGGTTGTTGATCACGTAATTGAGCGAGCGCCCGCCCGTGCTCGGCCCAGCGCTGCCATCCAGTTGGAACAGGCGGTAGTCCTGCAGGTTGCTCGCCACTCCCGAAGGCGGCGTCGGCCCGAACTTCTCGATAAACACCGAGAAGGCCAGGTTGAAGCTCAACGGCGGACAGGCTCCTTCAAGGCATCCCGGGACCCGCCGCCCGGTAGCGATGCGTCCACTGCTCTGGCGATGATCGACGCCGTCATGGCTCAAGCCGGCGCGGATACCCTGGCCGATCACCTGGCCGGCCGGATTGAGGTAGATAAATACCTCCTCGTCGCCGCCCTGAGGATTGTCCCGGGCGCAATCGAGCGCCAGGTTGAGCGGTTCCGAACGCCAGATCACGCTGCCATTGGGCAATGAGGCCGGTATCGCGACCGTGCTGCCCAGGTCAGCGTTGACCAGACTCGCGCCACTGCCCTGCAAGGTGCAGCTCAGGGCAAAGGCGCTGGTCGGACTCAAGAGTCCGAGCCACAGCAACGGACGCAGCCAGGCACGGCAAGCAAGCTTAGTCATGGGATGAAACCTTCTGTTCGGAATGGACGGGCTCGGCATTCAGCGATGCATTGAACGGCGCACCGAAGGCCAGCCGGGCACGATAGGCGCGCTGGCCGCCGTAGTCGGTCAGCGCCTTGAACTGCAAGTGCTGCGCCGGGGAGCGGGCAAGGATCAGTTCACGACGCTCTCCCGGCGGGACCAGCAAATCCTCCCCCGGAGGCTGGGGCGTGCCCTGGCGCGGGGCCTCCTCGATCTGAATATTCAGCAGGGCGGCATGGAACACCGTCGGGTTCTCCACCCGTAGCCGATGCACGCCACTGTCATCGCGCACCAGCGTCCAGTTCAGGCGCTGCGGGGTGGCCGCCGGATCCCCCGGCAGACCCGGCGGACGAAACAGCACATTGATCCGTTGGCGGATCGCGATGTTCAGCAGCCCGTCGCCCGGGCGGCTGCGGGGGATTTCCAACACATACAGGTGCAGCAGCGACTCACGGCCCGTTGGCATGCCCAGCCCCTCATACATCAGGCGCAAGACCTGGCGGTTCTCGGGCGCCAGCCGCGACAGTGGCGGGGTCAGTACGAACGGCAGGTTCGCCGACGACTCCGGCCCCTCGTTCGCGTCGCTCAGCCAGGCTTGCAGCAGGACCTCCTCCGGGCCACGGTTGCGGGCTTCGATGCTCACCTCGCGAAAGCGCCCGTCAAACACCAGCCGCGTACCACTAAGGGACACCGCCGCCGACAGCGGGCCACCCGCGAGCAAGCCCAGCAGCACCGCCAGCACCTTCAGCCGCTTCACTGGCACACCTCGCGCAGCCGTTCGTAGGTCCGCTGCGGGTCCTTGGGCGGTAGTTGGAAGGAAAACTGGCAGCGCCGATCCGACCAACTGACGCTCAGCACGCCTTGCTCCTGCTCGCTAAGCACCAGGGCGCGACTGCTCGGGTCGACCACCGCCAAACTCCGCCCGGCGGCGTCCTGGACCGTCGCGCCGAGGGGAATCGGGCGGCCATCGGCCTGGCTCAGTTCAAACTGCACCCGGCGCCCGGCACTGGCCTTGAAGGTGGCCAGAACCACCGCGCCACGCCGCGGAACCACCTGGGCGATGGCGTTATCCACCTCGACATCGGCGCCCAGGTCGCGGGTATCCAGGCTGATCCAGTTGGCCCGGTAGGGTTGCGCGTAAGGCACCACGGCATAGCCGTTGGCGCCGGTTTCGACGCCGCCGAAGTTGTTGAACCGGGCGCCGCTGACGCCCGGTACCTGCGCCAGCACAAAGGTATCGCCCAGCGACTGGCCAAGATTGAGTCCACCACCATGGGCCACCAGCGAACCACGAGCCCCGAGGTTCCAACTATTGAAATCGCGCCCATGGCTGTAGCCGGCTTCGAAACGCCCGATGGACGTGGTGCTGTTCAGACTCGCCGAACCCGCACCGGCGCCGCTGCCGTCATTGCCGGCCAGCACCGAATAGAAGGTGTCGCGACTCTCCGGCAGGCGCCCGGTCAAGCCGGCCAGGGCGCTGGAGCCGCCCTCGCTGTCGCGCACCCCGGTGAACGAGGCGCGGGTCGCCCGTTCGTGATTGCCGAACGGCATTGAGAGGGTCAGGGTCAATTGATGGTCGGTACCGGCCTGGCCGTTGATATCCATGACTTCGGCGCGGTCCAGCGACAGGCTGTAATTGAGATCGCGCCAGTAGCCGCCATAGGTCACGTTGTACTGCCGGGAGGTACCGGGCAGGTCCCAGAAGCGCTGCTCCAGGGCCGAAACGCTCAAGGTCCCGGTGCCCAGCGGCTGGCTGAGATTGAGATCGACCCGATCCCTGGCCCGCCCCAGCTGGATCAAACCGGGCTGGCTGCGCTCCTGCACATGCTGGTCGAACGTGCGGTACTGCTCGCTGGAATAGCGATAACCGGCGATGGCAAAGGTGGTCCGGGTGGCATTCAGGGTATTCGCGTAGCGCAGGCGCACGCTCTGTCCGCCCAGGTCCGTGGCCGGCTGGCGACTGACCGAATGGGTCAGGTCCGCCGAAATCGCCCCCAGCCCGGTATTGATTCCCGCCCCCAGGTTGCTGGCCTGGTAGTCCCCGGCCAGCTGCAGACCACCGTAGCCGGTCAGGTGCTCGCTCAGGCCGTAGATCAGGGTGCCGCTGGCAAAGCCGGGAGTCTGGTAGCCGCTGCTGTTGCTGTCGTATTGCCCGGCTTCGACGCTGTAGCTGAAGGTGCCCTCGGGCACCATGATCGGCAGGGAGGCGAACGCCTGGGTAAAGGTGCGGCGCCGACCGTCGGCCTCGATCACCGTCACCAGCAGATCGCCATTTGAGCCGCTGGGGTAGAAGTCGCGGATTTCGAATGGCCCGGGCGCCACATTGGCGCTGTACAGCAGATAGCCGTTCTGACGGATTTCCACCGTCGCATTGCTCTCGGCCACGCCGCGGATGGTCGGCGCATAGACCCGTTCGCTGTCCGGCAGCATGCCGTCGTCGCTGGCTACCTGGGCACCGCGAAAACGCACGCTGTCGAACACCCGCGAATCGGTATAGGTCTCGCCCAGGGTCAGTTGGCTCTTCCAGGCCGTCAGGTCGCGCTGGGCGAAGGTGCTGTTGCTGCTCCAACGGCTCGCTTGATCGCTACCCTGCAACAACGAGGACTGGTTGCGCAGACGCCAGTCCCCCAGGTTCAAACCGTTGTTCAGGCCCAGGTAGTAGCTGTCGGTGCGAACCCCCGTCACTTCGCGGCGGTTGCCGATCAAGCTGTAGTCGATAAAACCGCTGTTGACCCCGCGATCCCATAATTGCGGCGAGATGTAGCCGCGGGCGCTGCGGCGCAAGGCGATCTGCGGCACGCTGATATTCAGTTGCAGGGCATTGGGTTGGTAGTCGACGCTGGCCTGGTCCAGGCGACGCCAATCGAAGCACTGCTCGCCTGCCGTATCCGCGCCCAACACCCCGAGGCTGCGCAGACGCTCCAGGTCCAGGCCGAGGTCGTCGAGCATCGGCAAGGTCAGGCAAGGCTCGACCTGGCCGGTGGCGGCGTTGCGGCTGAACACCAGGTCCCGCCGCGCGCCGAGGTTGCGATTGAGGTAGATATCCACCCGGTAGGTACCCGGCACGACACTGTTGCCTTCGAGGAAGGCCTTCAGGTCCGCCGACTGTTCACCGCCGTGAATAAAGGCGGTATTGAAACGCGGCCCCTGCCCGCCGTCATCCCCCGCCGGCTCGGCAAAGGCAGCGCCCGGCGCAATCAGCGCCACCCCCAATGACCATTTGAAGCCCCATGGGCCTCGTGCAGTCTCAAGCAGGGAGCGTACGAAACCGCTGCTGTCCCCATGACGTGATAACGCGAGAACTTCCTTTGTTCGCTGATAAAGCCAATCCATGTGCACCTTCACAATACAATAGCTTGAAGTGTGTTCCAGACGGGTTCCTTCCGCCCGCACAATGCCCTGACCTGCGCGCGGGGTCCGGCATCGAAAAATCGGATAACGCTCGAAGTCGCTAACTGTCCAGCGGTTGCGCCTGACCCCGGGCCCAGTCAGCCGCAGACAACCGATAAGGCACCAGCGCCCCATGGTCGTTGATGACACTGAAATTCAGTTGGGCGTTCTGCGCCTGGGCATGTTCCTGCAAGTCATAGTCAGCGGACTGCCCCGGGGCCAGCATCGAACTCTTCCGGTGCAGGAGCCGATGCCCCCCGGACAACAACTGGATGTCCACCAACGTCACGTGATAAGGGCTGGTGTTGAGCACATTCAGCACGCCACCACGGGGCAGGCTCCAACGCAGTTGCGCCGGCGCCTGCTCGATCGCCTCGTTGAGCCGGCCAGGGCGGTAGAACAGCTTGATGCGCTGGCGGATGCCGATCTGCAGGACATTTTCCTGCTCGCTGGCCTGGGGAATTTCCTGCACGTTCAACCAGAACAGCGACTCGCGATCCGCCGGCATTTCTGCCCCGGAGTGAATGATACGCACCGTCTGCCGCCCCCCCGAAGGCAACTGCACCAGAGGCGGGACCACCACGAAAGGCGGTTCCTGGGCGCTCTCGTCATCGGTTTCGAGCCAGGACTGCAGCAATATGCTCGAGGAGTTATTGTTCAGTACACTGAGTACCGCTTCCTTGTCTTGCGCCGGATACACCACCCGTGTCGTATTCAACACGATACCCGCCCACGCATCGGCTCCTATCCACACGGCCAGGACAATGCCGATCATCGGAGCAAAAACGTTCCGCATGCGAACTACCCATTCCAATGAAAAAAAGAACGGAGCTGTACAAAGCTCCGTTCAAGAAAGCCACTTAGTTATAAGTCAGGACAAAGGGCACGGTGCCCGTCGCGGCACCCGGTACCGTGGCCACACCGTTCTTGACGAACACCGCCCGTAGCGCCAGTTCGCCGCGCGAGCCGGTGCCGTTGGCCTCAAGGACGCCATCAATGGTGTCGGTGGGATCCTGGATATTGAGGAAGGCGTCGCTGTCGCGACGTACCAGGCCGATACCGACGCCCTTGGCGGCACCGGCGGTGGTCAACAGGTAAGGATCGTTGACGTCGGTTTGCGAAGGCCGGAACGACATATGCACGGTGTTCTCCGCCGCCGGTTGCAGGCAGGTCACCACCAGGTCGATGTCTTTCGCGGTGCCCAGTCGCGAGTCGGTGCGATTACCGATATCGGCAAAGGACACACGGCCCAGGTCCACCGGGATGTTATCGGCCGAACCGCCCCCGGAAGACACTTCGCAACTGGTGTTGGTCAAGGCACCGGTAAAATTCAGCGTGCCACTGTTGGCTGCCTGTGTGGTAGTGACTGCCCCCAGAGTCGCCGCCAATAAAGCCAGGGTCATCGAGATCTTTTTCATGCGAACACAATCCTTCGAGTTAATTCGTTTGTACCCATCACTTGGGTGGCGAGCACTATAGACCCGAAGACTTTATTACGCTGTAAGCCCTTCCCTCCTGGACAACTAAGATCTCGCTTAGAAAAAGGCACGCCAAGACTGTCAGAGCTCGGCGTCATTCCAAACCTCAAGAAAAAAGAACAACAGCCGTTTAACATTCAAACTATTTCAACGAAATAACTTATCGTTAAAACACAACTATCGAGTGCATTGATATTGATCTGATGCCATGCCTAATAGTTGTACAGGGCACTGTTTATTCGCGGTCGTCAGGGACCTGGCCCGGGCACTCACGCAGGCCGCCGGACTTTTACCTTTCCGGCGCCCCGTCTATACACATGAGCGCCAACCGCTGACGCCTGAGCGCACGTACAACTTAGTTGTACGTGATGATGACCAGGCCCCGCGGCGTCCCGACACTTGACGCCAGCGCCTGATAACTCACGCTAAACGGCACTTGACCATCGCGACAGGCATTGGCCAGCGTGTTGACATTCAAACTCAATCCGGAAGCGACTTGCAGCCGTCGGCTACCCGGCTCGATATTGTCATGGGTCTGTCGGCCGACGTCACAAGCAGACTCGACGATCTGTCCGGAAAACCTGATTTGACCACTGCTGTTCGCCGCTTGCAGGTTGACACTGCCCGCGAGCAACAACAGCACAGCGAGACTTACTCTCTTTCCGTTCATTTCCAATACTCCCAAGACAGGGCCGGTATTAGTCAGTAAAGATCACCACAGGCCACCACACCAGAAACCAAAGAATTATCCGTAGGACATGTCACAAGTGTTTCTCTGTCCATAAGGCTCTTTAACCTTATCGGCCAAAGTGATAGCGGCTTTAATAGCCCGGTGCGGTATAAAACGGTCGGTTTTCTGACAGCCCTGTCAGGTAGCCGTCACCTTGCTGACCCGGTTGGGGGGTTATAAAGGAACTGCTGTTCTGCCAGCATTCACCTTCCTATCCCTTTGTCTCGGCGTCCCGACAGCATGCGTATCCCGAAGAAAACCGCGTTGATCCTTGGCCTGGTGGTCCTCGTGGCCGCTGCCGCGACCTGGACACTGAGCCGGCCCTCCCAAGCCAAGCCCAGCGCCAGTGTCACGGTGCCGGTCAAGGTGGTCAGCGTGATCCAGCAGGATGTGCCGCGTTATGTCAGCAGTATCGGCTCGGTGCTGTCGTTGCACAGCGTGGTGATCCGCCCACAGATCGACGGCATCCTCACCAAGTTGCTGGTCAAGGAAGGACAACTGGTTACGGAAGGCGACCTGCTGGCGACCCTCGATGACCGTTCGATCCAGGCCAGCCTGGCGCAGGCCAAGGCCCAGCTGGCGCAGAGTCAGGCGCAGTTGCAAGTGGCGGAAGTCGACCTCAAGCGCTACAAATTGCTGACGGTCGATAACGGCATTTCCAAGCAGACCTACGACCAGCAACAAGCGCTGGTCAACCAATTGAAGGCCACCGCGCAAGGCAACCAGGCGGCGATTAACGCGGCACAGGTCCAGCTGTCCTATACCCAGATCCACTCGCCGGTCACCGGTCGAGTCGGTATTCGTGCCGTGGACGAAGGCAACTTCCTGCGTATGAGCGATGCCCAGGGGCTGTTCTCGGTGACCCAGATCGACCCGATCGCCGTGGAGTTCTCCCTGCCCCAGCAAATGCTGCCGACCTTGCAAGGCCTGCTCTCCACCACCCCAGCGGCGCCGGTCAGCGCCTTTCTTGGCGACGACGGGCATAGCGGCCTGCTGCTGGGCGAAGGCCACCTGAGCCTGATCGACAACCAGGTCGCGGCGGGCACCGGGACCATCAAGGCCAAGGCCGAACTCAGCAACAAGAGCCAGAAACTCTGGCCGGGCCAACTGGTGAACATCAAGATCCAGACCGCCCTGGAGCGTAGCGCCCTGGTGGTGCCGCCCTCGGTGGTCCAGCGCGGCCTGGACAACTACTTCGTCTACCGGGTCAAAGGCAACGGTGTGGAAGTGGTACCGGTGCAGATGGCCTACCAGGACAGCGACCTGAACATCATCCAGGGCGTGCAGGCCGGCGATGTGCTGGTCAGCGACGGCCAGTCGCGGCTCAAGCCGAGCTCGCGGATCGAAATCCAGGGTCAGGCGAAACTGGCTGACCGCCAGGCCGCCGTGGGGAGCCAGCCATGATCAAGGAAAGTCGCGGCGTTTCGGCCTGGTGCATCGACCACCCGGTGGCGACCATCCTGCTGACCTTCGCCCTGGTCCTGCTCGG
The DNA here is from genome assembly GCF_059420225.1 of Pseudomonas sp. GW821-FHT04D07. NCBI lineage: Bacteria > Pseudomonadati > Pseudomonadota > Gammaproteobacteria > Pseudomonadales > Pseudomonadaceae > Pseudomonas > Pseudomonas sp. GW821-FHT04D07. The sequence continues at coordinate 133,797 of NZ_JBWKTH010000004.1, read as the reverse complement.
GGTGATCGCCTTCCCGCGTCTGCCCCTGGCGCCGTTGCCGGAGGCCGAGTTCCCGACCATCCAGGTCTCCGCCCAACTCCCCGGCGCCAGCCCGCAAACCATGGCGTCTTCGGTCGCCACGCCGCTGGAGGTGCAATTCAGCGCCATCCCCGGCATGACCCAGATGACCTCCAGCAGCGCCCTGGGCACCACCACCCTGACATTGCAATTCACTCTCAGTAAAAGCATCGACACCGCCGCCCAGGAAGTCCAGGCGGCGATCAACACCGCCTCGGGCAAACTGCCCAAGGACATGCCGACCCTGCCGACCTGGCGCAAGGTCAACCCGGCCGACAGCCCGGTGTTGATCCTCAGTGTCAGCTCCAGCCAGATGCCCGGAACCGAGCTCAGCGACTACGCCGAAACCCTGTTGGCCCGTCAGCTCAGCCAGATCGACGGCGTTGGCCAGATCAACATCACCGGCCAGCAGCGCCCGGCCATCCGGGTCCAGGCCTCGGCGGACAAGCTGGCGGCCATCGGCCTGACCCTGGCCGACATCCGCCAGGCGATCCAGCAGACCAGCCTCAACCTGGCCAAGGGCGCGCTGTACGGCAAGTCGAGCATCTCCACCCTGTCGACCAACGACCAATTGTTCCAGCCGGAGGAGTACCAGCAGCTGATCGTCTCCTACAAGAACGGCGCGCCGGTCCAACTCAAGGATGTCGCCCGGGTCATCCGCGGTTCCGAGGACGCTTACGTACAAGCCTGGTCCGGTGACGAGCCTGGGGTCAACCTGGTGATTTCGCGCCAGCCGGGGGCCAACATCGTCGAGACCGTGGACCGTATCCAGGCCGCCCTGCCGGGGCTGGAAGCCATGCTGCCGGCCTCGATGCAGGTCAAGGTGCTGATCGACCGGACCCAGACCATCCGCGCCTCGTTGCATGAAGTGGAAATGACCCTGCTGATCGCCATCCTGCTGGTGGTGGCGGTCATGGCCTTGTTCCTGCGCCAGTTGTCGGCAACGCTGATCGTGTCCGCCGTGCTCGGCGTATCCCTGGTGGCCAGCTTTGCCCTGATGTACGTGATGGGCTTCAGCCTGAACAACCTGACCCTGGTGGCGATCGTCATCGCCGTGGGCTTCGTGGTCGACGACGCGATTGTCGTGGTGGAAAACATCCACCGCCACCTCGAAGCCGGCGACGGCATGCGCGAAGCGGCGATCAAGGGCGCCGGGGAGATCGGCTTTACCGTGGTTTCCATCAGCTTCTCGCTGATCGCCGCGTTCATTCCGCTGCTGTTCATGGGCGGTGTGGTCGGCCGGTTGTTCAAGGAATTCGCCCTGACCGCGACCTCGACCATCCTGATTTCGGTGGTGGTCTCGCTGACCCTGGCACCGACCCTGGCCGCACTGTTCATGCGCTCGCCGGTGCAGCACGAGCATTCGAAAGCGGGCTTCGGCGAACGCCTGCTGGCCGTCTACGAACGGGGCCTGCGCCGCGCCCTGGCGCACCAGAAAAGCATGTTCGGGCTGTTCTGCGTGACCCTGTGCCTGGCCATCGCCGGCTACGTGTTCATTCCCAAGGGCTTCTTCCCGATCCAGGACACCGGCTTTGTCCTCGGCACCACCGAAGCCGCCGCCGACGTGTCCTTCGCCGATATGGTGAGCAAGCACAAGGCCCTGGCCGAGATCGTCGCGGCCGACCCGGCGGTGCAGGCTTTCTCCCATTCCGTGGGGGTTTCGGGCAGCAACCAGACCATCGCCAACGGCCGCTTCTGGATCGCCCTCAAGCCACAGGACCAACGGGATGTGTCGGCGAGCGCCTTTATCGACCGCCTCCGGCCACAACTGATGAAGATTCCCGGCATCGTTCTCTACCTGCGAGCGGGCCAGGACATCAACCTCAGTTCCGGCCCGAGCCGGGCCCAGTATCAGTACGTGGTCAAGAGCAATGACGGCGATACGCTCAACACCTGGACCCAGCGCCTGACGGAAAAGCTGCGCACCTACCCGGCGTTTCGCGACCTGTCCAACGACCTGCAAACGGGTGGCAGCATCACCCATATCAACATCGACCGCAGCGCCGCCGCGCGTTTCGGCCTGACCGCCAGCGACGTCGACGAAGCCCTCTACGACGCCTTCGGCCAGCGCCAGATCAACGAGTACCAGACCGAGACCAACCAGTACAACGTGATCCTCGAACTGGATGCCGCGCAGCGCGGCAAGGCCGAAAGCCTGAACTACTTCTACCTGCGCTCGCCGCTGACCGGCGAGATGGTTCCGCTCTCGGCCCTGGCGCGCTTCGACGTGCCCACCAGCGGCCCGTTGTCCATCGCTCACGACGGCATGTTCCCGGCCGCCAACCTGTCGTTCAACCTGACCCCCGGCGTGGCCCTGGGTGACGCGGTGCTGCAACTCAACCAGGCGAAGAACGAGATCGGCATGCCGGCCTCGGTGAACGGTTACTTCCAGGGCGCGGCCCAGGCTTTCCAGAGTTCCCTGGCGAGCCAGCCGTGGCTGATCCTCGCGGCACTGGTGGCGGTCTACATCATCCTCGGGGTGCTCTATGAAAGTTTTGTGCACCCGCTGACAATCATTTCGACCCTGCCCTCCGCCGGTCTCGGCGCGCTGATCATGTTATGGCTGCTGGGCCAGGACTTCTCGATCATGGCGCTGATCGGCCTGGTGCTGCTGATCGGCATCGTGAAAAAGAACGGCATCCTGATGATCGACTTCGCCCTGGAAGCCCAGCGTGGCGGGCTGTCACCGGAGGACGCGATCTACAAGGCCTGTATCACCCGGTTCCGACCGATCATCATGACTACCCTGGCCGCCCTGCTCGGTGCCCTGCCGCTGATGCTCGGCCACGGTACCGGTGCCGAGTTGCGCCAGCCGCTGGGGATTGCCGTGGTCGGCGGCCTGCTGGTGAGCCAGGCGCTGACGCTGTTCACCACCCCCGTCATATACTTGTGGCTTGAGCGGCTCTTCCATCGGCCAACACCGGCGCCCGCGCCGGCGATCACTCTCTGAGACGGGTCCATGCGCGTTCTGATTATCGAAGACGAAGAAAAAACCGCCGATTACCTGCATCGCGGCCTGACCGAACAGGGCTACACCGTGGATCTCGCCGGGGATGGCGTCGGCGGCCTGCACCTGGCGCTGGAAAGCGACTATGCCGTGATCATCCTCGACGTGATGCTGCCGGAGCTGGATGGTTTCGGCGTGCTCAAGGCGCTGCGCGCGCGCAAGCAGACGCCGGTGATCATGCTCACCGCCCGCGAGCGCGTCGAAGACCGGATTCGTGGCCTGCGCGAGGGCGCCGACGACTACCTGGGCAAACCCTTTTCCTTCCTCGAACTGGTGGCCCGCCTGCAGGCCCTGACCCGGCGTAGCGGCGGCGGCCACGAACCGGTGCAGATCAGTGTCGCCGACCTCTGGGTCGACCTGATCAGCCGCAAGGCCAGCCGCGCCGGCATGCGCCTGGACCTGACCGCCAAGGAGTTCTCGCTGCTCAGCGTGCTGGCTCGGCGCCAGGGCGAAATCCTCTCCAAGACGGCGATTGCCGAGATGGTCTGGGACATCAATTTCGACAGCGACGCGAACGTCGTCGAAGTCGCGATCAAGCGCCTGCGGGCCAAGCTCGACGGGCCGTTCGAGCAGAAACTGCTGCACACCATTCGCGGCATGGGCTATGTGCTGGAGAGTCGTGGTGTCAACTAACAGTATCGCCCTGCGCCTGAGCGGCCTGTTCAGCGGCGTGGCGTTGCTGGTGTTCCTGTTGATCGGCTGGGCCCTCTACCAGCAGGTGGACAAGGGCCTGGGCCTGCTCCCGGAAGCCGAGCTGGAGGCGCGCTACAGTGTGCTGGAGTCGTCCCTCAATCGCTTCGGCAATCTGGAGCACTGGGCCAAGGTCAGCGCCAAACTCAAGCAGTTGGGTGAAGAGGACAAGCGCATTCGTTTCTGGGTAGTCAGCGGCGATGCGAACTATGAGTACGGCGCACCCGATGCGCGGATTCGCACCTTTGCCGAAGGCCCCGGGGGCATGCGCGACCTGCGCCTGCCGGGGCATGCCTACCCGTTCAAGGTGCTGGTCAACGCCATGCCGGCCAAGGAGCAACGGCCGCCACTGAAGTTTCTGATCGCGATCGACACCGAAACCTTCCGCCAGACCCAGCACCACCTGCTGATCGCCCTGATTGGCCTGGCCATCCTGGGCATCGCCCTGGCATCCGCGCTGGGTTACTGGGTGACGCGGATCGGCCTGAAGCCCTTGATCAAACTCTCGGAAGAGGCGCGGAAATTGGCCCCGCCACGACTCTCCGGACGCCTGCAGTTGTCGCCACTGCCACCGGAGCTCAGTCAGTTCGTCAACTCCTTCAACTCGACCCTGGAGCGCGTTGAGCAAGCCTATTCGCGGCTGGAGTCGTTCAACGCCGACGTCGCCCATGAACTGCGCTCGCCGCTGACCAACCTGATTGGCCAGACCCAGGTGGCCCTGACCCGCGGGCGCTCGGCCGAGCATTATTTCGAGGTCCTGCAATCGAACCTCGAAGAATTGGAGCGCCTGCGTTCGATCATCAACGATATGCTGTTCCTGGCCAGCGCCGACCAGGGCAGCAAGGCCACCAAGCTGATCAGCACGTCGCTGGCTGGCGAGGTGGCAACCACCCTGGACTATCTGGATTTCATTCTCGAAGATGCCCAGGTCCAGGTGCGGGTCAGCGGCGATGCCCAGGTGAGCATCGAGATCGCCCACCTGCGCCGTGCCTTGATCAATCTGCTGAGCAATGCGGTGCAGCACACCGCGCCCGGGCAGGTGATCGTGGTGCGCATCGAACGCCAGCGCGAGCACGTGGCAATCGCCGTGTCCAACCCCGGCGAAGCCATTGCCGCGGAGCATCTTTCGCGGCTGTTCGAACGTTTCTATCGGGTCGATGCCTCGCGCAGCAACAGTGGCGCCAATCACGGACTGGGGCTGGCCATCGTCAAGGCCATCGCGCTGATGCATGGCGGCGATGTGTTCGTGCGCAGTCACGATGGGATCAATACCTTTGGCCTCTACCTTCCGGCCTGAAGCGCCGCGGCCACTGTTACCGGTTTCCACGGCGAACGCGACCGCCCCAAGACCTCCCCGATCAACGCTTTCCAGAAGTGGAACGGAAAAGGCCAGCCGCCTGAGACTGGCCTTTTTCTTGCGTGGGCCGTATACATGCGCCAATAAACCCTGCGATCGAGAGTGCCATTATCAATCACCGCCCGGTAAAACCCGCCAACCCGCAACTGCTGCTGATTCTGGGTGGCACGCTAACGGTCGTCGCCATTCTCGCCATCGTCACCTATCTGCTGGTCCGCGAGCGCGAGAGTGCCGCCCAGGCCGCCGCCCGGGCAGCGAGCAATATCGTGCAACTGATCGATGCCGATGTACTGCGCAACGTGGAACTCTACGACCTGGCGGTCAAAGGTCTGATCGAGGCTTCGCAACGCAAGGACCTGTTGAACGTACCGCCCCAGGTTCGTCACCTCGCACTCTTCGACCGCTCCTCGACCGCGTCCCATCGGGGCGATGTGCTCCTGCTTGATCGTCATGGCGATGTCATCGCCGACTCGCTCTCGATCACACCGCGGGTCGATAACTTTTCCGACCGCGAATACTTCCAGGCGCATCTGCACAACCCGAACCCGGACCTGATGATCAGTCGCCCGTTCAAGGCTCGCCGAGCCCCCCATCCGTGGTTGATCGGTTTCAGTCGGCGGTTATCCACGACGGATGGAGAGTTTCTCGGGGTCGCCGCTGCCGCCATGCGCCTGAGTTACTTTGACGAGCTGTTCAAGACCCTGAACGTCGGCAAGGGTAGTTCGGTCAACCTGGTCAGCACCGAGGGGATTCTCCTCGCCCAGCAGCCACCACTGGCCGAAGAACTGATCGGCAAGGACTTCGGCAAACGCCCCAACTTCATTCGTATCCTGCGCGAGGGTGAAGGCAGCTTTACCAGCATCTCCAGTGTCGACGGTACCGAGCGGCTATATACCTTCTCCCAGGTGGGGGAATTGCCATTGATCGTGGTCATCGCGCTCTCCACCGATGATGTCTATGGCGCCTGGAGGCGCACCGCATTGCTGATCGGCCTGGCCACGGGCACTCTGTGTCTGATCCTGCTCTGGCTGACCTGGCTGCTGTCACGGGAACTGCGCCTGCGCTTGCGCGCCGAAGAGGAACTCGCCGAACTGGCGGCAACCGACTCGCTGACCGGCCTGGCCAATCGCCGGGCGCTGGATGAAGCCCTGCAGCGCGAGTGGGCCAGGGCGCAACGCTCGGGCAAAGCGCTGTCACTGCTGATGATCGATGCCGACCACTTCAAGGCCTTCAACGACCGCCATGGTCACCCGATCGGTGACGAGGCCCTGCGACGGCTGGCGCGGGTGATCGACGCCAGCATTCGTCGCCCAGGAGACATGGCGGCACGTTATGGCGGCGAAGAGTTTGCCGTGGTCTTGCCGGAGACCGATGCGCAAGGTGCGTTGAACCTGGCGCAACAGATCCGGTCGGCGATGGCCGCGCTGGCGCCTTTCAACGGTGACCGCCAGCCGATCACCGTCAGCATCGGTGCCAGCACCGCGTCTCCGCCCGGCGAAGGTACGCTGGAGCAATTGCTGCGCAGTGCCGACCAGGCGCTGTATCAGGCCAAGCACGACGGCCGCGATCGCGCGGTGCATGCGAGCGCCTACAGATGCATATAAAAAAAGCCGCCCGAGGGCGGCTTTCAAATGCAACAAAAGGAGAGAGTCGTTACACGGCCGCAACGGGACGCATGTAAGAGATCGGCGCGGTGCTGGCGTCTTCGAAGGTCACCACTTCCCAGGCATCTTTCTGCTCGATGAGCTTACGCAGAAGCTGGTTGTTCAGGGCGTGACCCGACTTGAAGCCTCTGAACTCACCAATCAGGCTATTGCCCAGCAGGTAGAGGTCACCGATAGCGTCGAGGATCTTGTGCTTGACGAATTCGTCTTCGTAACGAAGGCCGTCTTCGTTCAGTACACCGTCCGAATCGACCACGATGGCGTTTTCCACGCTACCGCCGAGTGCGAGGTTGTGCTTGCGCAGGTACTCGATATCACTCATGAAACCAAAGGTCCGGGCGCGGCTGACTTCTTTTACGAACGAAGTGCTGGAAAAATCCACGCTGGCACTCTGGATGCGGTCACGGAACACCGGGTGATCGAAATCGATCTCAAAGCTCACCTTGAAACCTTCGAAAGGCAGGAAAGTGGCGCGCTTGTCGCCGTCCTCCACTGTGACTTCACGCAGGATACGGATGAACTTCTTGGCTGCGTCCTGTTCTTCCAGGCCGGCAGATTGAATCAGGAATACGAAGGGTCCAGCGCTACCATCCATGATCGGGACTTCGGACGCGGAGAGCTCGACGTAGGCGTTATCGATGCCCAGGCCGGCCATGGCCGAGAGCAAGTGCTCCACCGTGTCCACCTTGACGTCACCGTTGACCAACGTGGTCGACATCGTGGTTTCACCAACATTTTCCGCGCGAGCAGGGATCTGCACCACAGGGTCGAGGTCAGCACGACAAAACACGATACCGGTGTCCACAGGCGCGGGCTTGAGGGTCAGGTAGACCTTCTCACCGGAGTGCAGGCCGACACCTGTAGCACGGATAATATTTTTCAGGGTGCGTTGTTTAATCATGGCATGGGCCGCTTCAGCGCAAATTGCGAACAGGTATCAACAAAGGCTGGCGATAATAGCAGACCAGGCCTTTGCTGAACACCAATCACCCTAATACTCCTGATACATTCCATCAATCAGCCTGGCGACGCAGGAAAGCCGGGATATCCAGATAGTCCAGGTCGTCTTGCGGGTTCATCTTCGCGGCAGTCGCAGCACCGGCCTGGGCCTGGTTGCGCATGACGGTCGGACGGTCGAGGTCACGGTAGTTTACCGACGGCAGTTCCTGACGCGAGGGTGCATGCGTCTGGGCGGCAGCCGATTGGCTGGTCTGCAGGGTGTTGTCGATGACCTTCACAGGCTTCTCGATACGCGCACCCAGGCCGGTGGCAACCACGGTCACGTGCAGCTCGTCGCGCATGTCCGGATCGATTACGGTACCGACCTTGACCATGGCGTGCTCGGAAGCGAAGGCTTCGATGATGCTACCCACGTCGGAGTACTCACCCAGGGACAGGTCAGGACCGGCGGTGATATTCACCAGGATGCCACGCGCGCCTTGCAGGTTGACGTCTTCGAGCAGCGGGTTGCGAATCGCCGCCTCGGTCGCTTCACGTGCACGGTTAGGACCGCTGGCGCAGCCAGTGCCCATCATTGCCATGCCCATTTCGCTCATCACGGTACGCACGTCGGCGAAGTCGACGTTGATCATGCCCGGACGCTTGATGATGTCGGAGATACCGCGAACGGCACCGGCGAGTACATCGTCAGCCTTGGCGAAAGCCGACAGCAGGCTGGCGTCCTTACCCAGGATGGTCAGCAGCTTCTCGTTGGGAATGGTGATCAACGAGTCGACGCTTTCGCTCAGCGCGCGGATGCCTTCATCGGCGATCTGCATGCGCTTGCGGCCTTCGAACGGAAACGGACGGGTCACCACCGCAACGGTGAGGATACCCATTTCCTTCGCCACTTCGGCAATGATCGGGGCCGCACCGGTACCGGTACCGCCACCCATGCCGGTGGTGATGAACACCATGTTGGTGCCCTGCAGCACTTCGGCGATGCGCTCGCGATCTTCCAGCGCGGCCTGACGACCGACTTCCGGATTGGCACCAGCACCCAGGCCCTTGGTCACGCCGGTACCCAGTTGCAGGATAGTCCGCGCGCCAATGTTTTTCAGGGCCTGGGCATCGGTGTTGGCGCAGATGAACTCGACGCCTTCAATGTTGCTCTTGACCATATGGTTAACAGCGTTGCCGCCGCCACCGCCGACGCCGATAACTTTGATTACCGGACTTTGTGGGACGTTGTCTACGAGTTCGAACATGTTCCCTCTCCTTTCATTCTCTAGTTTTTTCGCCTACTTCTACTGCTTTGAAACTTTAAAAGTTGCCCTGGACCCAGCGCTTCAAGCGCTCCAGCACAGGTGCTTTCTGTTCTTCATCGCGATAGTCGTTTCTGTTGCCGCCGTTGTAGCCGGACAGGGAAATGCCGTCCGACTGCTTTTGCAGCCCGTACAGCAACAGCCCTACCCCAGTTGAATAGATCGGGTTGCGGATCACGTCCGACAGCCCTTTAACGGTGTGCGGCACGCCCAGGCGCACCGGCATATGGAAAATCTCTTCGGCCAGTTCGACCGCGCCTTCCATCTTCGAGGTACCGCCGGTCAGCACGATGCCGGCCGGGATCAGGTCCTCGTAGCCGCTGCGACGCAGTTCGGCCTGGATCAGGGTGAACAGTTCGTCGTAACGCGGCTCGACCACTTCGGCCAGGGCCTGGCGCGACAGTTCGCGCGGCGGACGGTCGCCGACGCTCGGCACCTTGATGGTTTCACCGGCACCGGCCAGTTTCGCCAGGGCACAGGCGTAGCGGATCTTGATCTCTTCGGCGTACTGGGTCGGGGTGCGCAACGCCATGGCGATGTCGTTGGTCACCTGGTCGCCGGCAATCGGGATCACCGCGGTGTGGCGGATCGCGCCTTCGGTGAAGATCGCGATGTCGGTGGTGCCGCCGCCAATGTCCACCAGGCACACGCCCAGCTCTTTCTCGTCGTCGGTCAGTACCGAGTACGCCGAGGCCAGTTGCTCAAGAATGATGTCGTCGATTTCCAGACCACAACGGCGTACGCACTTCTCGATGTTCTGCGCTGCGTTCACCGCACAGGTGACCACATGGACCTTGGCTTCCAGACGTACGCCGGACATGCCCAGGGGCTCGCGAACGCCTTCCTGGTTATCGATCACGTAGTCCTGCGGCAGGGTGTGCAGAACCCGCTGGTCCGCCGGGATCGCCACGGCCTGGGCGGCATCGAGCACACGCTCGAGGTCCGCCGCGCTGACTTCGCGATCACGGATCGCGACGATGCCGTGGGAGTTCAGGCTACGGATGTGATTACCCGCCACGCCGACGAACGCCGAGTGGATCCGGCAACCGGCCATCAGTTGCGCTTCTTCTACCGCGCGCTGGATCGATTGCACGGTGGACTCGATATTCACCACCACGCCCTTCTTCAGGCCGCGCGAAGGATGGGTGCCGATACCGACGATTTCCAGCGTGCCATCGGCCGCGACCTCGCCCACCAGCGCCACCACCTTGGAGGTGCCGATATCCAGCCCGACGATCATTTTGCCGCTTTGCACGTTTGCCATGGTCCTGCCTCTTCTTAATTCTTCGCAACGGCGGGTTTGGCCGTCACGGGCGCCACAGGTTCCCGCCATCCGACGGCCAGGCCGTTGGAGTAGCGCAGATCGATGCTGGCAATGTTCGTAATCTGTTCTTTCAGCGTTTTTTCATATATGGCAATGAAACGGCGCATCTTCTCGACCAGATGGTCGCGGCCCAACAACAACTCGATTCCCGGCCCCGCACTACCCGCGCCGGTGGTCAGGAACCAACTGCCACGTTCACGCAGCTCCAACCGGGCAATCGAAAAGCCCAACGGGCGCAGCATCTGGCTCAACACCTGATACTGCTGCATCACCTGCTGCTGGGCCCGCTGGGGACCAAACAGCTGTGGCAGATGTTCGTAGTTCGCCAGTTCCCGTGGCGCGAACGCCTGGCCCTGGTTGTTCAACAACGCCCCGTCGCCCCAGCGGGCCACCGGCAATTGTTCTTCCAGGCGGATCACTACCTGGTCCGGCCACACACGCCGGACCTCGGCGTGGGCGATCCATGGCATGGTCTCAAGCTCGGCGCGCATGCTCGCCAGGTCGATGGTGAAGAAGCTCGACGCGACGTACGGCGCGATCCGCTGCTGCACCGCCTGCTGGCTGATGTAGCTGAGGTCACCCTGCACATTGATCTTGCTGATCGGCCGATCGGCATAGGGCAACAGGCGCTGGGCACCTTCGTAGGTACCGAACCCCAGGGCCACCAGCAGCACCGGCCACATCAGGCTCTTCAAAAAACCGAAATTGGCTTTCGGCAGGCGCACCGACATCGGCTCTTTAGCCACCATCCGGCTGGCACCGCGCGGCACCGGCTTGTTGCGGCCGGGAGCGGGTGACTGATGACGAATCGATGCGCCTTGCATGGTCTTAACCTCGCGCCTCTATGCTGGCCGCCAGGATCGCCAGCACCAGCTGCTGGAAATCCAGGCCGGCGGCCCGCGCGGCCATGGGGACCAGACTGTGGTCGGTCATGCCCGGCGCGGTGTTGACTTCCAGGAACCAGAACTGCCCGTCGGCGTCCTGCATCACGTCGGCCCGGCCCCAACCGGCGATACCAAGCGCCTCGCAGGCCTTGGCCGTGAGGTCCATCAATTGCTTTTCCTTGGCGCTATCGAGGCCGCAGGGAATCCGATACTGGGTATCGGAAGCCAGGTACTTGGCGTCGTAGTCGTAGAAAGAGTGCGGGGTGCCGAGGGCAATCGGCGGCAGGATCTGGTCGCGCAGGGTGGCGATGGTGAACTCCGGACCTTGAATCCACTGTTCGACCAATACTTGCGAATCGTAGGCGGCGGCGGCTTTCCAGGCGACGATCAGTTCATCGACGCTGCTCACCTTGGCCATCCCAATACTGGAGCCTTCATGAGCAGGTTTGACGATCAAAGGGAAACCCAGTTCCGCGCCGGCTGAAATACAGTCGGCCTCGCAGCCCAACACGGCGTGACGCGGCGTCGGAATACCCAGGCTGTGCCAGACCTGCTTGGTCCGCAGCTTGTCCATGGCCAGGGCCGAAGCCAGGATGCCGCTACCGGTGTAGGGAATCCCCAGGCATTCGAGCAGGCCTTGCATGCTACCGTCTTCGCCGCCGCGACCGTGCAGGATGATAAAGGCACGGTCGATCTTTTCATTGAGCAGGCGTTGCAGGAAATCGTCGCCCACATCGATACCGAAGGCATCGACACCGGCGCTTTGCAGCGCCTCAAGCACCGCGTTGCCGGACTTCAGCGAAACCTCGCGCTCGGCGCTCTTGCCGCCGAACAGCACGGCGACGCGGCCGAAGGCTTTCGGCTCGACGGTCGAGAACAGGTTGGCGTAGGCAGCGGTCATTTCGTTTCCCCCTGACTGACTACGGCACTGACGAACAGCGGGCTCTTGAGCAACTGCGGGGCCAGGCCACCGATATCGCCGGCGCCCTGGCAGAGCAGGATGTCACCGGGCAGCAACAGCGGCTTGACCAACGGTGCCAGCTCCACGCCGCGCTCGATATAGATCGGGTCGAGCTGGCCACGCTGGCGAATGCTGCGGCACAGCTGACGGCTGTCCGCGCCGGGAATCGCTTCCTCGCCGGCCGGATAGACTTCCATCAGCAACAGAACATTGGCGTCGGCCAGCACCTGGACGAAATCGTCGTACAGGTCACGGGTCCGGGTGTAGCGGTGTGGCTGGTAGACCATCACCAGGCGGCGCTCCGGCCAGCCGCCACGCACGGCCTTGATCACCGCGGCGACTTCGGTCGGGTGGTGACCGTAGTCGTCCACCAGCATCACGCTGCCACCGTCCACTGGCAGTTCGCCGTAGACCTGGAAGCGTCGGCCGACGCCCTCGAAGCCCGACAGGCCCTGGACGATGGCTTCATCGCTGATGCCCTCGTCGCTGGCGATGGCGATGGTTGCCAGGGAATTGAGCACGTTGTGGTTGCCGGGCATGTTCACCGACACGTTCAGCGGCTCGCGGTCGCGGCGCAACACGGTGAAGTAGGTCTGCATGCCGGCCTGGCGAATATTGATCGCGCGCACGTCAGCGTCTTCGTGGACACCGTAGGTCACGGTCGGACGGGCGATCTGCGGGAGGATTTCGCGCACCACCGGATCGTCCAGGCAGACCACGGCCAGACCATAGAACGGCAGGTTGTGGAGGAACTCGACGAAGGTCTTCTTCAGTTTGTTGAAGTCGCCTTCGTAGGTGTCCATATGGTCGGCGTCGATATTGGTGACCACGGCGACCAGCGGTTGCAGGTGCAGGAAGCTGGCGTCACTTTCATCGGCTTCGGCGATCAGATAACGGCTGGTGCCAAGCTGGGCATTGGTGCCCGCGGCATTCAGCCGGCCACCGATGACAAAGGTCGGATCGAGGCCGCCGGCGGCGAACACCGAGGCGATCAGGCTGGTGGTGGTGGTCTTGCCATGGGTACCGGCGACAGCGATGCCGTGGCGATAGCGCATCAGCTCGGCCAGCATCTCGGCGCGCGGCACCACTGGAATGCGCCGTTCCAGGGCGGTGGCGACTTCCGGGTTGGATTTGTTCACGGCACTCGACACCACCAGCACATCGGCGTGGGCGGCGTTCTCGGCGTGGTGGCCGATAAAGATGTGCGCACCGAAGGACTCCAGGCGCTCGGTCACCGGCGAAGTCTTGAGGTCGGAACCGGACACTTCATAGCCCAGGTTCAACAACACTTCGGCGATACCGCACATGCCCACGCCACCGATACCGACGAAGTGGATGCGGCGGATGCGGCGCATTTCCGGTTGCGGCATGGCTTTCTTACTCTCAACCATGGGCCACCTCCAGGCAAATCTCGACCACGGTGCGGGTGGCATCTGGCTTGGCCAGGCGGCGGGCAGTGCGCGCCATGCTGTTCAGTCGTTCCGGTTGCATCAAAACCTCTGTCAGGCGAGCCGCCAGGTCGGCGGCGCCAGTCGTTCTTTGCGGCAGCAGGAAGGCAGCGCCCTCCCCGGCCAGATATTCGGCATTGCGGGTCTGGTGATCGTCGATCGCATGGGGCAAGGGCACCAGCAACGACGGCAGACCGGCGGCGGCCAGTTCACTGACGGTCAAGGCGCCGGCACGGCAGACCACCAGGTCGGCCCAGCCATAGGCTTGGGCCATGTCTTTGATAAAGGGCGCCACTTGCGCCTCGACGCCGACCGCCCGGTAGCGTTCGGCGGTGATTTCGTCGTGATTGCGCCCGGCCTGGTGGAACACTTCCGGGCGGTACTCGGCCGGCACTTGCGCCAGGGCTTCGGGCAACAGCTTGTTCAACGGCTCGGCCCCCAGGCTGCCCCCCAGGATCAGCAGACGCGCACGGCGTCCAACCAGATCCTGGCGCGGCGTTTCCAGGAACAGTTCGGTACGTACCGGGTTGCCGGTGGTCCGCCGTTTGCTCGACGCGCCAAACGTATTCGGGAAAGCTTCGCAGACCCGGGTCGCCAAGGGCACCAGCAGCCGATTGGCGGTACCCGCCACGGCGTTCTGTTCGTGAACGATCACCGGAATACCGGCCATCCGCGCGGCTACACCACCGGGGCCGGTCACGTAACCGCCGAAGCCCAGCACACAGACCGGCTTTAGTTCACGCATGACCTTGCGCGCCTGCCATACCGCCTTGAGCAGGACGAACGGCGCCTTGAGCAGCGACAACTTGCCCTTGCCCCTCAGCCCCGTGACCTGGATCAGATGCAACGGCAGGCCGGCGCCCGGCACCAGCTCGTTCTCGATGCCACGCGGCGTGCCCAACCAGTGCACGTCGAAGCCGCGCGCCTGGAATTCCCGCGCACAGGCCAGCGCCGGGAACACGTGTCCGCCGGTGCCGCCGGCCATGATCAGCACTTTATCGGCCATGGGGCGACTCCTCGGCGAAGTCACTTTCATCGAACTCCATCTCTTCACTGCCCAGATGGGTTCGACTCTCCCACTCGATGCGCAACAACAAGCCGAGCTGGGCACAGCAAATCACCAACGAACTACCGCCGTAACTGAGGAACGGCAGGGTCAGGCCCTTGGTCGGCAACAGGCCGACGTTCACGCCGATATTGATCAAAAATTGACCGATCCACAGGAACGCCAGGCCGTAGGCCATATAGGCGGCAAAGAACTGCTTGGACTTTTCCGCCCACAGGCCGATGTACATGGCCCGCACGCTGACGAAGACGAACAGCGCGACCGTGGCCAGCGAGCCCACGGCCCCCAGCTCTTCGGCCAATACCGAGAACACGAAGTCGGTGTGCGCTTCGGGCAGGTAGAACTGTTTCTGTACGCTGTTGCCCAAGCCCACGCCCAGCCATTCGCCGCGACCGAAGGCGATCAGCGCCTGGGTCAACTGGTAGCCGGAACCGAACTGGTCGGCCCAGGGGTCGGTAAAGGTGGTCAGACGCGCCATCCGGTAGGGTTGCGCCTTGATCAGCACCACCACCGCCACCACCGCGAGCATGACCATCAGGCCGAAGCGCAATAGCCCGACCCCGCCGAGGAACAACATCGCCGCCGCCGCGCCCATCATTACCACGGTGGCGCCGAAGTCCGGCTCCATCAGCAACAGCCCGGCCATCGGCAGCAAGACGATGAACGGCTTGAAGAAGCCCATCCAGCTTTCGCGCACTTCCTTCTGTCGCCGCACCAGGTAACCGGCGAGGTAGATCACCACGAAGACCTTGGCGATTTCCGAGGGCTGCACGTTAAAGAAGCTGAAGCCGATCCAGCGCATCGAACCGTTCACCTCACGGCCGATGCCCGGCAAGAGCACCATGACCAGCAAGCCGAAGGCACCGACCAGCATCATGAAGCCCATGCGCTGCCATGTGGCGATCGGCACCATCATGGTGGCGATGCAGGCCCCCAGGCCGATGACCATGTAGATCAGGTGGCGAATCATGTGGTACAGCGCGTTGCCCGACTGCACGGCGGCGACTTCCGACGACGCCGAGGTAATCATGACCAGGCCCAGGCCCAGCAGCCCCAGGGCGCCGGCCAGCATCGGAAAGTCAACGTCGACGCCACGCCCGCTGATAATCGGCGACGGGTAAGGCTTGATAATGTTGAAATTCATACCAACCCCTCCACGGCCTGGGCGAACAGGCGCCCGCGTTCTTCGTAGTTCTTGAACATATCGAAGCTTGCACAGGCCGGCGACAGCAGCACCGCGTCACCCGGCTCGGCCAGTTCGGCGCAGCGCTGCACGGCCTCGTTCAGGCTCTGCACGCGAATCAGCGGCACGCCGTCGCCCAGGGCCTGAGCCAGGAGCTCGGCGTCGCGGCCAAGCAGGACCACCGCCCGGCAATGGCTCGCGACCGAACCGCGCAGGCCGCTGAAGTCCGCGCCCTTGCCATCGCCACCGGCAATCAGTACCAGCTTGCCGGCAATGTCGGCGCCGAGGCCTTCGATGGCAGCCAGGGCCGCACCGACGTTGGTGGCCTTGGAGTCGTTGTAGTAATTCACGCCGTTCAGCTCACGCACCCACTGGCAGCGATGCTCGAGACCGGCAAAGGTGCGCAGGCTCGACAACATGGCGTCGAACGGCAGCCCGACCGCATGGCCCAGAGCCAGGGCCGCGAGGGCATTGGCCTGGTTGTGGGCGCCACGAATCCGCAACTCGCTCACCGGCATCAGGTTCTGGAATTCGAAGGCCAGGTACTTCTCACCGTTCTCTTCACGCAGGCCGAAGGCCTTGAAGTCCGGTTTGCCAAGGCCAAAGGTCCAGCATGGCAAGCCTTCGCTCATCAGCGGCCGGGACAAGGCGTCCTGGCGGTTGACCACCACCTGCTTGGCGCCACGGAAGATCCGGTGCTTGGCCAGGTGATAGGCCGGCAGGCCGCTGTAGCGGTCCATATGGTCTTCGCTGACATTGAGCACGGTGGCCACTTCGGCACCGAGGTGCTCAGTGGTTTCCAGTTGGAAGCTCGACAGTTCCATCACGTACAGCTCGACGTCGTCGCTGAGCAGGTCCAGCGCCGGAGTGCCGAGGTTGCCGCCGACGGCGACACGCTTACCGGCCGCGGCGGCCATCTCGCCCACCAGGGTGGTGACGGTGCTTTTCGCGTTGGAACCGCTGATGGCGACAATCGGCGCCTTCGCGTGACGCGCGAACAGCTCGATATCGCCGGACAACTTCACGCCACGCGCGGCGGCGGCTTGCAGGGCCGGCGTCGCCAGGGCCAGGCCGGGGCTCACGTAGAGCTCGTCGGCACGGCAGAGGAATTCGACGTCCAGCTCGCCACAACGCACTTCCACCTGCGGATAGTCACGGCGCAGCGTGGCCAGCTCCGGTGGATTGTCCCGCGTATCGGCCACGGCAAAGGCAATGCCCCGGTTCGCCAGGAAGCGAACCAGGGACATGCCGCTCTTGCCGAGGCCGACAACGATGCGGAAGTGGTCAGAAGCGATCAGTGACACGTGCTCTACCTCAGCTTCAGGGTGGCAAGGCCGACCAGCACCAGGATCACGGTGATAATCCAGAAACGGACGATCACCCGTGGCTCGGGCCAACCCTTGAGTTCAAAGTGGTGGTGGATCGGCGCCATGCGGAATACACGGCGGCCAGTCAATTTGAAGGAAGCGACCTGGATCACCACCGACAGGGTTTCCATCACGAACACCCCGCCCATGATGAACAGGACAATTTCCTGGCGCACGATCACGGCGATGGTGCCCAGGGCCGCGCCCAGCGCCAGTGCGCCGACGTCGCCCATGAAGACCTGCGCCGGATAGGTGTTGAACCAGAGGAAGCCCAGGCCGGCACCGATCAGCGCGCCGCAGAACACAATCAGTTCGCCCGCGCCCGGAACATAAGGAATCAGCAGGTATTCGGCGAACTTCACGTTACCCGACAGGTAGCAGAAGATCCCCAGTGCGCCGCCGACCATCACCGTCGGCATGATCGCCAGGCCGTCGAGGCCATCGGTCAGGTTGACCGCGTTGCTCGAGCCGACGATGACGAAGTAGGTCAGGACCACGAAGCCGACACCCAACGGGATGCTGACATCCTTGAGCATCGGCACGATCAGGGTGGTTTCCACTGGGGTTTGCGCGGTCATGAACAGGAAGATCGCCGCCCCGAGGCCGAACACCGATTGCCAGAAATATTTCCAGCGGCTCGGCAAACCACGGGAGTTCTTCTCGATCACCTTGCGGTAATCGTCGACCCAGCCGACGGCGCCGAACAGCAGGGTGACCAACAGCACCACCCAGACATAACGGTTGTGCAGGTCGGCCCAGAGCAAGGTGCTGATGCCGATGGCCGAAAGAATCAAGGCACCGCCCATGGTCGGCGTACCGGACTTGGACAGGTGCGATTGCGGGCCATCGTTACGCACGGCCTGACCAATCTGACGATGCTGCAACGTACGGATCATCCAGGGACCCAGGCACAGCGACAGAGACAGCGCGGTCAGCACCCCGAGAATCCCGCGCAGGGTCAGGTACTGAAAGACCGCGAAGCCTTTGTAGAACTGTTGCAGGTACTCCGCTAGCAGCAGCAGCATTAATGTTTCTCTCCCTTGTGTTCGTCAGAAGCGGGCCCACACAAAGCCGCCACGATGTTTTCCATCGCAGCGCTGCGCGAACCCTTGATCAAAATGGTGGTGTCCGTGTCTTGCTCAGCGCCCAGTGCTTCGATCAGATCGGCCTGGGTGGCGAAATGACGGGCGTGTGGACCAAAGGCGTTGACGGCATGAACCATCATCGGTCCCACCGCATACAGCGCTGAAACCTTGTCGGCGGCATAAGCGCCTACTTCACGATGTCCTTGCTCCGCCCACTCGCCCAACTCGCCGATATCTCCGAGCACCAGAACGGTGCGGCCGGAAAAGCCGGCGAGTATATCAACGGCGGCGGCGATTGAGGCAGGGTTGGCGTTGTACGTGTCGTCAATGACACGAATGCCATTGGTTGCTAATTGCGCCACGGCGCGGCCTTTGACGGGCTGCACCGCTTCCAGCCCAGCGACGATGCCCGGCAGGGACACGCCAAGGGCATGGGCGGCGGCCGCGGCGGCCAGGGCATTGGCGACGTTGTGGGTGCCCAGCAGGTTCAGTTGGACCCGGGCACTGCCCAGCGGACCGTGCAGTTCGAACCCCGGGCAGCCGCGTGGATCACGGGAAATCTGTCCGCCATGGAAATCGGCGGCGGTGTTTTCGAGGGCAAAGCTCAGGACTTTTCGACCGGCGGCACGGGTTTTCCAGATGCCGAAAGCCTTGTCATCCAGGTTGAGGACCGCGACGCCATCGGCCGGCAGCCCTTCAATGATCTCGCCCTTGGCCTCGATGATCTTCTCGGGGCCGCCAAACTCGCCGACATGGGCAGTTCCGGCATTGTTCAAGATAGCGACCTGTGGCCGGGTCATGGCAACGGTATAGGCAATTTCGCCGACGCGCGACGCCCCCAGTTCAATGACCGCGGCACTGTGTTCCGGGGCCAGTTCGAGTAGGGTCAGCGGCACGCCCAGGTCATTGTTCAGGTTGCCGCGGGTGGCCAAGACCAGGCCACGGGTGCGCAGGATGCTCGCCAACAGTTCCTTGACCGTGGTCTTGCCGCTGGAGCCGGTGACGGCCGCCACCGGCCGGGTAAACCCAGCGCGGTTCAGGGCGCCCAACTGACCCAGAGCCAGACGACTGTCGGCAACCAGCAACTGCGGCAGCTTGCTGCCGGCCACTTCACGCTCGACCAGCGCCGCAACGGCACCTTTGGCGGCGACATCGTCCAGATAATCGTGACCGTCGAAACGCGGTCCGGCCAGCGCGACAAACAACTGGCCCGGCTGAATCGCCCGACTGTCGATGCTCACGCCATTGAAACTGGCATCGGCCGTCACCAGACGCGCCGACAGCGCATTGGCCACTTCGCTGAGTTTCATCGCTTCAAGCATGCGCGACCTCCCAGGCGTCCAGGGCCTTGGTGGCCTCGACCAGATCGGAGAAGTCATGGCGCTGGCCATTGATTTCCTGATAGTCCTCGTGACCTTTGCCGGCCAGGACGATCACGTCATCGGCCGAGGCGCCGGCAATCAGTTCGGCGATGGCCGGACCGCGACCGGCGACAAAACGGACCTTGTCCGCAGCGACGAAGCCGGCACGGATATCGTCGAAAATCCGCGAAGGGGTTTCCGTACGTGGATTGTCATCGGTGACCAGCACTACATCGGCCAGACGCTCGACCACTTCCGCCATCAGCGGACGCTTGCCGCGATCGCGGTCACCGCCACAGCCGAACAGGCAGAGCAATTGGCCCTTAGTGTGCGGACGCAGGGCCAGCAGGACTTTTTCCAGGGCATCCGGGGTGTGGGCGTAGTCGACCACCACCAATGGCCGGGAGCCGCCACCCAGGCGCTGCATGCGACCGGCCGGACCTTCGAGCTGAGGCAACACACGCAGGATCTCGTCCAGCGGGTAATCCAGGCCCAGCAAGGCACCGATCGCCGCCAGCAGATTGCTCAGGTTGAAACGTCCGAGCAGGGCACCGCGCAGGTGATGCTCGCCTTGCGGCGTCACCAGCGTGGCGCGTACGCCTTCGTCGCTGAATTGCGCGTCGCGGCAATACAGGTAGGCACTCGGGTCTTCCTGGCTATAGGTCACCAGGCGCGATTCGTGTTTTTCCGCCGCCAGCTGACGACCGAACTCATCGTCGATATTGATGACGCGACAGCTCAGGTCGGTCCAGTCGAACAGCTTGGCCTTGGCCGCGCCGTAGGCCTGCATGGTGCCGTGATAATCCAGGTGATCGCGAGACAGGTTGGTGAGCACCGCCACGTCGAACGCCAGCGCGGTCACCCGGCCCTGATCCAGACCGTGGGAAGACACTTCCATGGCCACGGCCTTGGCCCCGGCTTTCTTCAAGTCGGCCAGGCTCGCCTGCACGGCAATCGGGTCCGGCGTGGTGAGCACGGCGCTGTGCAGCGCGCCGTAAAAACCCGTGCCCAGGGTGCCGAGAATGCCGCAATGCTGGCCCAACAGGTCCAGGGCTTGAGCGATCAACTGGCTGACACTGGTCTTGCCATTGGTTCCGGTCACGCCCACCAGGTTCAGGTGACGGCTCGGATCGCCGTAGAACCGCCCGGCGATATCGGAAAGTTGCGCGGCCAGGCCCTTGACCGGAATCAGCGGCACATCGGTAATCGGCAACACCGTGGCGCCTTCGACTTCATAGGCGACCGCCGCCGCGCCACGCTGCAAGGCGTCGGCGATATGGTTGCGACCGTCGACCTTGCCGCCCGGCACCGCCAGGAACAGGTCGCCGGCACGGACTTTACGGCTGTCGAGCGCCAGCTCGCGAATCAGCAGATCGCGACCAGCGTGGGCAAAAATCTTGTTCAGGCTCAGGGACATTAACCACGCCCTCCTTTAACCGGGGCAGGCGCGACAACGGCTTGCTGTTGGGGCGTTGTCGGCAAGTCGTCGGGGATGACGTTCATCAGGCGCAGGGTGCCGGACATGACTTTACTGAAGACCGGGGCCGAGACCAGACCACCGAAGTAACCGGCCTTGCTCGGTTCGTCGATCACCACCACGATGGCGTAGCGCGGGTCGCTCATCGGGCCGAAACCGGCGAACAGCGAACGGTAGGCGTTTTCTTCATAGCCCTTGGTGCCCACCGAGGTCTTGCGCGCCGTACCCGACTTGCCGGCCACGTGATAGGCCGGGACCTTGGCGCGCCAGACACCGCGTGGGGCCTCGATCACTTGTTGCAACATACCTTGCATGGTCTTGGCGACATTTTCCGGGATAACCTGGGTACCGTCGGGAATCTTGTCGGACTTGATCAGGGTCAGCGGCACGATCTTGCCGTTGTTGGCCAGGGCCGAGAAGGCGTGCACCAGCTGGATCGCGGTCACCGACAGGCCGTAGCCGTAGGACAGGGTCGCGGTCTCGGCCTTGCGCCACTCACGGTAGTTCGGCAGGTTGCCAACCCGCTCGCCGGGGAAGCCGAGGCCGGTGTCCTGGCCCAGGCCGACTTTCTGCATCACGCGGAAAATCGCTTCGCCGCCGATATCGAAGGCGACCTTACTCATACCGACGTTACTGGAGTTGATCAGGATGCCGGTCAGGTCGAGCACCGGGCCTTCGGTCTTGGACACGTCACGAATGGTGTACTTGCCCAATTGCAGGGTGCCCGGATAGACCTCCACCGTGTCGCTGGGTTTCCAGCGTCCGGTTTCCAGGGCCGCGCTCATGGAGATGGGCTTCATCGTCGAACCCGGCTCGAACACGTCGATCATCGCGCGGTTGCGCATCATCGCCGGTTGCAGGTTGCGTCGGTTGTTGGGGTTGTAGGTCGGCTGGTTGACCATGGCAAGGATCTCGCCGGTCTTCACGTCCATGATCACCAGGCTGCCGGCCTTGGCGCCGTTTTCCACCAGGGCGTTGCGCAGCTCGCGGTTGGCCAGGTATTGCAGGCGCAGGTCAATGGACAACGCCAAGGGCTTGCCGGCCTTGGCGTTTTTGGTGACCTGGACATCCTTGATCAGCCGGCCGCGCCGGTCCTTGATCACCTGGCGCTTGCCGGGCACCCCGGCCAGCCACTCGTCGTAGGCCAGCTCCACCCCTTCGCGACCGTGGTCGTCGATGTCGGTAAAGCCGACCATATGGGCCGCCACTTCACCGGCCGGGTAAAACCGCCGGAACTCCTCGATGCCGTAGACGCCGGGGACCTTGAGGTCGAGCACGGACTGGCCCTGCTCCGGGGTCAGGCCACGGACCAGGTAGATGAATTCTTTATTGGCCTG
This sequence comes from Pseudomonas sp. GW821-FHT04D07, assembly GCF_059420225.1. Taxonomy (NCBI): domain Bacteria; kingdom Pseudomonadati; phylum Pseudomonadota; class Gammaproteobacteria; order Pseudomonadales; family Pseudomonadaceae; genus Pseudomonas; species Pseudomonas sp. GW821-FHT04D07. The sequence continues at coordinate 111,265 of NZ_JBWKTH010000004.1, read as the reverse complement.
TTGTTCCAGGCGTTCGGTCAACAGCTTCGGGTCCTGCCCGAGCGCCATCGCCAGCGCCGGCCAGCGATCCTTGGCCAGTTGCATTTCCTTGGCGTTGGCCCACAGCGTGGTCACCGGGGTACTGACGGCCAGGGGCTCGCCATTACGGTCGGTGATCAGGCCACGGTGCGCCGGAATCGGGATATGCCGCATGCTCCGGGCATCGCCCTGGCCGATCAGGAACGCCCGGTCGATGACCTGCAGGTCGACGATCTTCCAGCAGATATAGCCGACCATGATCGCCAGTGCGCCGAGCACCACGCGGAAGCGCCAGGGATAGAGCGCGCCTTCGAGTTTCATCATGGCGCCACCATCCTGACTTCAGATGGGCTGGGAATGCGCATCTTCAGTTGTTCGGTGGCCAGGGTTTCGATCCGGCTGTGGGCGGTCCAGGTGCTCTGCTCAAGAATCAGCCGACCCCATTCGGCCTGAGCCTTGTCGCGCACGCTCAGTTCGTTGTAGAGCGAGTTGAGCAACTGGCGATTCCAGTGCGCGCTGTAGGCCACGCCGATGGCGGAGACCAGCACGGCGATAAATAGCAGGAACATGAAAAAGCTTCCGCCGGGAAGTGGCTTGGCGTACAGCTTGCTCACCGCAACTTCTCCGCGACGCGCATGACTGCGCTGCGCGCACGTGGATTGGCCTTGAGCTCGGCTTCGGAGGCGAACCGGGCCTTGCCATGCACTTTGATCCGCGGCTCGAAAGCCTGGTGGCGGACCGGCAGGTTACGCGGCAGGTTGTCGCTTTCGCCCTTGACCAGGCGGCGCATGAACAGCTTGACGATGCGGTCTTCCAGCGAATGGAAACTGATCACTACCAGGCGACCGCCGACTTCCAGGGCGTCGAGCGCCGCTTCGAGGCCGGTTTCCAGATCGCCCAGCTCGTTGTTAACGTGGATGCGCAGGCCCTGGAACGCACGGGTCGCCGGGTTCTTGCCCTTTTCCCAGGCCGGGTTGGCGACCTTCAGCACTTCGGCCAGGTCGGCGGTGCGCTCGAAGGGCTTGATGACACGCCGCTCGACCACGGCCCGGGCCATGCGTCCGGAGAAACGCTCTTCGCCGTATTCCTTGAACACCCGGGCAATTTCTTCAGCCGGCGCGGTGGCGATGAACTCGGCGGCACTGATGCCACGGGACGGGTCCATGCGCATATCCAGCGGACCGTCGTTCATGAAACTGAAGCCACGCTCCGGATCGTCGAGCTGCGGCGACGACACACCCAGGTCGAGCAGGATGCCGTTGACCTTGCCAGCCATGTCGCGCTCGACGATTTCCGAACCGAGTTCGGCAAAGCTACGCTGCACAACGACAAAGCGGCCGTCTTCGGCCGCTAGCGCTTGCCCGGTGGCAATCGCCTGTGGATCCTTGTCGAATCCGAGGAGTCGGCCACCCGGCCCGAGCTTGCTGAGGATCAGCCGGCTATGCCCGCCACGACCGAAGGTGCCATCCAGATAGCAGCCATCAGGACGTACGGCGAGAGCCTCGACGGCTTCGTCAAGCAGTACGGTGATGTGGTTAAAGCCGCTATCAATAGTCACAGGATCAGATCACGCAGTTCATCAGGCATGGCGCCCGGTTGTTGAATGGCCGCCAGGTCCGCTGCCGATACAGCGTTCCAGGCGTCCTCGTCCCACAGTTGAAACTTGTTCAGTTGGCCTACCAGCATCGCGTGCTTGTCCAGCTTCGCGTACTCGCGCAGGCGTGGCGGCACCAGGAAACGGCCGCTGCCGTCGAGTTCGAGGTCGACGGCATTACCAATCAGCAAACGCTGCAGCCGGCGGTTCTCTTCCCGCAACGACGGCAATGCCCGCAGTTTGGTTTCAATCAGCTCCCACTCGTCGAGCGGGTACACACACAGACAGGGGTCCACGGCATCAATGGTCACGATCAATTGGCCGGAACTACGCGAAACGAGCTCGTCACGGTACCGGCTCGGCATAGCGAGACGGCCCTTTGCATCGAGACTGATAGCGTTGGCTCCGCGAAACACAGCTGCGTTTCTCCAAATATTAGCGTTTTACGTCAAAAAAACCCACTTCATGCCACTTTCCGCCACTTGCGCACACTATAGGAATGCGCCCACCACACCGTCAAGGCGCGGTCTTAAGGAAAAGCCTTACAGATCGGAGATTTAGGAGCATAAAGGGAGGTAATTCGACAATCGGGAGAGTGTTTCCGGAGACGAACTTCAACGCACTCAGAATTTTGAGTTCGGAAGTTAAAGTGATTTATGAAGAGTAAGATTTTTTCGGTATTACAAATGCGCTTCTGCCAGCGATTGCGTGCAGGGAAGGAAAGAGGTGGAGAGTCGATCTGTAAGCCGGGTTCTGTCGAGGACAGTCATTCCTCTACGATGGCCATCACTGGACATCTTTAGCAACCTACCCGGTTCCAGCGCGGGCCACGCCTTGGAACCCTATTTGGTCTTGCTCCGAGTGGGGTTTACCTAGCCACGAACTGTTGCCAGCCGTGCGGTGCGCTCTTACCGCACCTTTTCACCCTTACCGGCGCCGAAGCGCTTAGGCGGTTATTTTCTGTGGCACTTTCCGTAGGCTCACGCCTCCCAGGCATTACCTGGCACTCCGCCCTATGGAGCCCGGACTTTCCTCCCCCCCCTAATTTTCATAGGGGGCAGCGACTGTCCAATCGACTCTCCGCCGCGAAGGTTACCGGCACATGCCCTGAAGGACAAGCTTTAAAGCCGTTTCGCCGCCGGGCACTGTCCCGGCAAACAGCGCCAGGCCGGATCCCACACCTGCATAGGATCCAACCTACAGCCTAATCAGTCAGGTATTTTTCTGCCGATCCAGCGCCACCTGATACAGCAGGTTCTTCCGCACCCCAGTGATTTCCGCCGCCAGGGCCGCGGCACGCTTGAGCGGCATCTCCTGGAGCAACAGGTCGAGGACGCGCATCGCCTCGCCGCCGACCGCGTCGTCGTTTTCCGGCGCGGTCCAACCGGCGACCAGCACCACGCACTCGCCGCGCTGCTGATTGGCGTCCGCCTCGACAAAGCCGCGCAGCTCGCTCAGCGGCAAGCCCTTGAGGGTCTCGAAGGTTTTGGTCAGCTCACGGGCCAGCAGCGCCGGGCGCTCGGCGCCGAAGACCGTCTCCAGATCCTGCAGGCACTCAAGGATCCGATGCGGTGCTTCATAGAAGATCAGCGTGCGCGACTCTTCCTTCAGCAACTCCAGGCGAGCCCGACGTCCCACCGCTTTGGCCGGTAGGAAACCTTCGAAGATGAAGCGATCCGACGGCAGCCCCGCCGCCGAGAGCGCGGCGATCAACGCGCAGGCGCCGGGAACCGGCACTACACTGATACCTGCCGCCCGCGCCTGGCGCACCAGGTGATAACCGGGATCGGAGATCAACGGCGTGCCCGCATCGGAGATCAGGGCCACGTCCTCGCCCGCCAGCAACTTGGCGATGAAACGGCTGCCTTCGTCACGTTCGTTGTGCTCGTGACAGGCCGCAAGCGGTGTCGCAATCCCGAAGTGCTGCAGCAATCTGAGTGAGTGGCGGGTGTCTTCCGCGGCAATCAGCGACACGTCGCGCAGCACTTTCATTGCCCGCGCACTGATGTCATCCAGGTTGCCAATGGGCGTCGCCACCACATAAAGCGAGCCGACAGCGGAATTCAAAGCACCTGGAGCAGTCAAAGCGCACACCTCGAGAAGAACGAAAACGCCATTGTAGCGCGTAGCGGCCCTGCCGATATGCTTCACAACGGCGAGCGCGGGCCTGAAAGGCGAGCGATTCGAGTGCCGTGACACGCTTTGTACGACCTAATTTGACCGTTTCACGCCAGTAACATCGCGCCCCGGCCAGTGCTTGGGTACAATTCCACGCTCATATGATCGAGTATCAGGAACACTACATGATCGCTTGCCTGCGGCTGTTCTCTGCCCTCTGCCTCGCTGCCTTGCTGGCGGCTTGCGCCAGCTCGCCCTCTTCCAGCCTTGGCGAACTCCCACGGACCCCGAATGCCAGCATCGAGCAATTGCTCGAGCAGGCGGCTTCCAGCAAGACGCCGGAACAAGCCGCCTTGCTGCGCCTGACCGCTGCCGACCTGGCCTACCGCCAGAAAGACAGCGGGCGTGCCGCGCAGATTCTCGCGCAGGTGCCCCTGGAGCCCCTCAAACCGGCGCAACAGGTGTACGCCAGTACCCTGGCGGCCGAACTGGCCATGACCCGCAACCAGCCCAAGGCGGCACTGACTGCATTGAGCCATCCGAGCCTGGAGCGCCTCAGTGAACTGCCGGTGGACCAGCAGGTTCGCACCCAGACCGTGCGCGCCCGCGCCCTCGAAGCCGATGGCCAGACCCTGGCCGCCGCCCGCGAGCGCATCTTTATCGCCCCGCTGCTCAGTGGCGATGCGGCGAAGAACAACCACGAAGCCATCTGGGCACTGATCGCGGCCCTGCCGACCGACCAGCTGCAACCCACCGGCAACGACGACCTCAGCGGTTGGCTGAGCCTGGCGCTGGCGGTGAAATCGTCCGGCACCCTGGAGCAACAGCAGACGGCTATCGACACCTGGCGCGCGCAGAACCCCAAGCACCCGGCCGCCGTGCAATTGCCGCTGCCCCTGGTGAAACTCAAGGAGCTGGCCAGCCAGCCACTGAGCAAGATCGCCCTGCTGCTGCCTCAGGAAGGTCCGCTGGCCTCGGTCGGCAAGGCCCTGCGTGAAGGCTTCATGGCCGCTCACTACCAGGCCCAGCAGGCTGGCCAGAAGCCGCCGGTCATCGAGTTCTACGACAGCTCGCGTCTCACCTCCCTGGATGACTTCTATCGCAAGGCGCAGGCCTCCGGCGTGCAACTGGTGATCGGGCCACTGGAGAAGCCGCTGGTCAAGCAACTCAGCGCCCGCGCGCAATTGCCGATCACCACCCTGGCACTGAACTACAGCGAAAGCGCGCAGAACCCGGCGCAACTGTTCCAGTTCGGCCTCGCCGCCGAAGACGAAGCCCGCGAAGTGGCCCGTCGTGCCCGCGCCGACGGCCTGCACCGCGCTGCCGCCATGGTGCCGAAAGGCGAATGGGGTGATCGCGTGCTCAAGGCCTTCCGCCAGAACTGGGAAGCCAACGGCGGCACCGTGGTCGGTATCGAGCGCGTCGATCAACCGGTCGCCCTGGCCCAGCAGATTGCCGAGCTGTTCCAGTTGCGTCAGAGCGAAGGTCGCGCCAAGAGCCTGCAAAGCACCGTAGGTGGCCAGGTTGCCGCCCAACCGTCGCGACGCCAGGACATCGAGTTCATCTTCCTCGCCGCGACACCGCAACAGGCGCAGCAGATCAAACCGACCCTGAACTTCCAGTACGCCGGCGATGTGCCGGTATACGCCACCTCCCACGTGTTCAGTGCCACCGGCGACCAGAATCAGTACAACGACATGAACGGCGTGCGCTTCTGCGAAACTCCCTGGCTGCTGGACGCCAACGACCCGCTGCGCAAGCAGGTCACCACACAATGGCCACAAGCCGGCGGCGCCCTCGGTCGCCTGTACGCCATGGGTGTCGACGCCTATCGCCTGGCACCGCGCCTGGGCCAACTCAAGGCCCTGCCCGACAGCCGTATCGAAGGCCTCTCGGGCAGCTTGAGCATGGACCCGGCGCAACGGATTGAACGCCAATTGCCCTGGGCCCAGTTCGTCAGCGGCCAGGTCCAGCGCCTGCCGGACACGCCACGCTGATGGCCCCCGCCGCGCACCTGGAACACGGCAAGGAGGCCGAGTCCCTCGCGCGGCGGCATCTCGAACAACAGGGTCTGCGCCTGCTGGCGCAGAACTGGACATGTAAACGGGGCGAGCTTGATCTGGTCATGCTCGACGGCGATACAGTAGTATTCGTCGAAGTTCGTTACAGGAAAAACACCCAATGGGGTGGCGCACTGGGCAGCATCGATGCCCGCAAGCGCAAGAAGGTAATATTCGCCGCGCAGTATTTCCTGCAACGCGAGTCACGCTGGGCCCATTGCCCCTGCCGCTTCGACGTGGTGGCCATAGACGGCCCGGTCGACGCGACACCCCAGCTGAACTGGCTAAGGAATGCCTTCGACAGCTGATCCAGGCTGTCGGCCCGGTTACTCTTTTCACTCACCGATTTTTGCTCTATTGCTTTGCGGGCTGCACATTCTTGTGCCGGGCAGCCACCGGGAAAACCCGGTCTGCGCTCGACCAGCCGCCCTACTTAAGGTCACATAGATGGACATGCAATCCCGAATTCGCCAGCTTTTCCAGGCCAGTATCGACACCAAGCAACAGGCGATGGACGTTCTTGCACCTCACATCGAGCAAGCCAGCCAGGTCATGGTCAATGCCCTGCTCAACGAAGGCAAAATGCTCTCCTGCGGCAACGGCGGCTCCGCCGGCGATGCCCAGCACTTTTCCTCGGAACTGCTCAACCGTTTCGAGCGCGAGCGCCCGAGCCTGCCGGCCATTGCCCTGACCACCGACAGCTCGACCCTCACCTCGATCGCCAACGACTACAGCTACAACGAAGTCTTCTCCAAACAGATCCGCGCACTGGGCCAACCGGGCGACGTCCTGCTGGCAATTTCCACCAGCGGCAACTCCGCCAACATTATTCAAGCCATCCAGGCCGCACATGATCGCGAAATGATTGTCGTAGCCTTGACGGGACGCGACGGCGGCGGCATGGCTTCCCTGCTGCTGCCCGAAGATGTCGAGATTCGCGTCCCGGCCAACGTCACCGCACGTATTCAGGAAGTCCACCTGCTGGCGATCCATTGCCTCTGTGATCTGATCGACAGCCAATTGTTCGGGAGTGAAGAATGACCATCAATCGCCTTAGCCTGCTGGCCTTGACCCTGTGCCTGGGCCTCAGCGGCTGCAGTTCGGTACTGACCGCCACCCGCGACGAACCGATCAACGACGATCGCGGAACCCGCACCCTGGGCAGCAAGATCGATGACTCGCTGATCGATACCAAGGTGGCGGTCAACGTCGCCAAGGCCGACCCTGGCCTGGAAAACGGCTCGCACATTGTCGTCACCAGCTATAACGGCATTGTCCTGCTGGCTGGCCAGACCCCACGCGAAGACCTCAAGGCCAAGGCCGAACAGGCCGCCGCCGCGGTCCAGCGGGTGAAGAAGGTCAACAACGAACTGCAGGTCCTCGAACCGTCCTCGCTGGCAGCCCGCAGCAGCGACAGCTGGCTGACCACCAAGATCAAGACCCAGATGCTGACCGACAACGCCATTCCCGGCTCGCGCATCAAGGTCGTCACCGAGAACGGCATCGTCTACCTGCTGGGCCTGGTCACCCAGGCCGAAGGCACTCGCGCCACCAACCTGGTGCAGAGCGTCAGCGGCGTACAGAAGATCGTCAAACTGTTCGAGTACATCGACTGACCCAGCCCTTACGCTTAACTGTGGGAGCCGGCTTGCCGGCGATGGCGGCCGATCAGGCGACGCAAGGTTGACTGGCCTCATCGCCGGCAAGCCAGCTCCTACAGGATCGCGATCCAGCCGAAATACAGATGTAAAAAAGGCGCCTCGGATGCAGGCGCCTTTTTTATTACTTCACAACCTTCAAGCTTGGCCGACCACTAGGACGCGGCGGCTCGGAACCCGGCGGCGGACCGTCGTCATCCGGCTCGACCCCATCGTCATCCTCCAGGGGCGCTTCCAACTCGAACACCATGCCCTGGCCATTCTCCCGGGCGTAGATCCCGAGAATGGCACTGATCGGCACGTAAAGCGTATGCGGTACACCGCCGAAACGCCCTTCGAAGCTGACAGCCTCGTTGTCCATGTGCAAGTGACGCACTGCACTGGGCGAAACGTTCAAGACGATTTGCCCGTCGCTGGCAAAACCTTGCGGCACCTGGACCGAGGGGTACTCGGAATTGACCAGTATGTGCGGCGTACAATCGTTATCCACTATCCATTCGTACAGCGCACGAACCAAATAAGGGCGACTGGAGTTCATAAAACAGCTCCTTAGCGCATATCGCGTTCGACACCAGACAAGCTTGCCTGGAAAGCCTCACGCGCAAACTGGCGCTCCATATAATCGAGCAACGGCTTTGCAGGCCGCGGCAATTCAATACCCATAATCGGCAGACGCCAGAGTATCGGCAATAGACAGCAGTCCACCAGACTTTGCTCATTACTCAGGAAAAATGGCTTGTCGGCAAACAGCGGCGACGCCCCTGTCAGGCTCTCGCGCAACTCCTTGCGCGCCTGCACCCGCGCCGGCTCCTTGCTGCGCGAATCCAGAATCAGATCCACCAGCGCACACCAATCGCGCTGAATGCGATGGATCAGCAAACGACTGTTCGCCCGCGCCACGGGATAAACCGGCAGCAGCGGCGGATGCGGGTAACGCTCATCCAGATATTCCATCACCACGGTCGACTCCCACAACGCCAGGTCACGATCGACCAGGGTGGGCAAGCTGCCGTAAGGGTTCACTTCGATCAGCTTCGGCGGTTGACGCCCCACTTCCACAGTAATGATCTCGGCGCTGACACCCTTCTCCGCGAGCACGATGCGCACCCGGTGGGAATAGTGGTCGGCGGGGTCGGAGTAACAGGCCAACCGGTTGGTCACGCCCATGGCGGTCCTCCTCGCTTGTTGAAATTATTGAAAACAGAAAAACGAGCGCGCCCAAGACAAGCCTCCCGCAGCCACGAAACAAACAGAGGGTGAGACCGTTGCCGGTTCACCCACCCGTCCTTGCTGGCTACATCTTCAGAGGCACCCTTGGGCGCGCACGATTGACAGCTATGTTACAACGTTATCAATGCACATCCTTCCAGTATTCGCGCTTGAGCAGATAAGCGAACACGAAGAAGAAGGCCAGGTACAGCAAAACGTAGGTACCGATGCGCTGATGCTCCAGCTTCACCGGGTTGGCCGAGTAGGCCAGGAAGGTCACCAGGTTCTTGACCTTCTCGTCGAATTGCTCTTCGTTCAAGGCACCGGTTTTCGGCACGATGGTCAGCTGGTCGCACGCTTCATGGGTCAAAGCCGTACCGGTCAGCGGATCATACTGCTTCTTGCCGTCCTCGACGATTTGAACCTGCTTGCAACCGACGACCTGACGTCCCTGCAACCCCACCAGCACGTTGGGCATGCCGACGTTCGGGAAGACCTTGTTGTTCACGCCCCAGGGACGTGTCGGGTCTTCGTAGAAGGACCGCAGGTAGCCGTAGAGCCAGTCAGTACCGCGCACCCGGGCTACCAGGGTGAGGTCGGGAGGAGCCGCGCCGAACCAGGCCTTGGCGTCGGCTGGCTGCATGCCGATGGTCATGTGGTCGCCGATCTTGGCGCCGGTGAACACCAGGTTCTTGAGCATCACGTCATGGGGAATCCCCAGGTCATCGGCGACACGCTCATAGCGCTGGAACTTGGCACTGTGACAACCCATGCAATAGTTGGCAAAGGTCCGCGCACCATCCTGCATGGCGGCCTTGTCGGAAACGTCGATATCGACTTTTTCCAGTTCCGGACCACCATGCTCAGCGGCGAAGGACAGCAGCGGCAGGGCCGCAAACATCAAGACTGCAAATAATTTTTTCATCAGCCAGTCACCCTTTCCGGAACCGGTTTGGTCTTCTCGAGCCGGGTATAGAACGGCATCAGAATAAAGTAGGCGAAGTACAGGACCGTGCAGATCCGTGACAGCAGCGTGCGCTCCGGTGTCGGCGGCATCACCCCCAGCCAGCCAAGGGTGACGAAGGCGATGCAGAACACCCACAACCAGATTTTGCTCAGCCAGCCCTTGTAGCGCATGGACTTGACGGGGCTACGGTCCAGCCACGGCAGGACGAACAGTACGGCGATCGACGCGCCCATGGCCATGACGCCCATGAGTTTGTCCGGAACGGCCCGCAGGATCGCGTAGAACGGCGTGAAGTACCAGACCGGGGCAATGTGCTCAGGGGTCTTGAAGGCGTTGGCCACCTCGAAGTTGGGTTTTTCGAGGAAATAACCGCCCATTTCCGGGAAGAAAAACACGATGGAACAGAAGATGAACAGGAACACCACCACACCGACGATATCCTTCACGGTGTAGTACGGATGGAAGGCAATGCCATCCAGCGGTACGCCGTTTTCATCCTTGTGCTTCTTGATGTCGACGCCGTCCGGGTTGTTCGAACCGACCTCGTGCAGCGCCAGTACGTGCAGCACCACCAAGCCGAGGATCACGATCGGCAGGGCCACCACGTGCAGGGCGAAGAAGCGGTTCAGGGTGATCCCGGAAATCAGGTAGTCACCACGAATCCACTGGGTCAGGTCGTTGCCGATGACCGGGATGGCACCGAACAGCGAGATGATCACCTGGGCGCCCCAGTAGGACATCTGCCCCCACGGCAGCAGGTAGCCCATGAAGGCCTCGGCCATCAGCGCCAGGTAGATCAGCATGCCGAACAGCCACACCAGCTCACGGGGCTTCTGGTACGAACCGTAGAGCAGGCCACGGAACATGTGCAGGTAGACCACGATAAAAAACGCCGAAGCGCCGGTGGAGTGCAGCAGGCGCAGGATCGAGCCGTACTCGACGTCGCGCATGATGTATTCGACGGAAGCGAAAGCTTCTTCCGCCGACGGGGTGTAGCTCATGGTCAGCCAGACACCAGTGACGATCTGATTGACCAGCACCAGCAGCGCCAGGGAGCCAAAAAAGTAGAAAAAGTTGAAATTCTTCGGAGCGTAATACTTGCTGAGATGGTCTTCCCACATCTTGGTCGCGGGAAAACGCGCATCGACCCAATCCATGAACTTGCTCATCACGCTTTCTCCGTATCGACGCCAATCACAATTATCGTGTCGGACTCATAGGAATGCGGCGGAACCGGCAGGTTCAAAGGCGCGGGTTGCGACTTGTAGACACGGCCAGCCAGATCGTAGTGAGAACCATGGCAAGGGCAGAAATAGCCACCGACCCAATCTTTTCCCAGATCGGCGGGCGCCACTTCCGGACGGAAGGTCGGTGAACACCCCAGGTGCGTACAGATCCCGATCAGCAGCAGCAGCTCTGGCCTGATCGAACGGTTCTTGGGGTCAACATAGGTGGGTTGTACAGAATCCTTGGAGTCGGGGTCGGACAAGCGATCCTCGATCTTGGCGAGATTGCCCAGAATCTCTGGGGTACGGTGAACGATAAAAACCGGTTGACCTCGCCACTCAGCAATCATCTGCTGTCCGGGGTCGATCTTGCTGATATTCACCTTCACCGGTGCCCCCGCGGCTTTCGCCTTGGCACTGGGAAACCATGACCCCACGAACGGGACCGCAGCCCCCACCGCTCCTGCAGCTCCTACCACGGATGTGGCTGCTACGAGGAAGCGACGCCGGCCTGCATTCACGCCGTCATTGCTACTCATTCAGTCCTCTCCCATCAGCTTTGTGGCCTGTTAAATCAGGCGTCTACTAAGTAAAACTTTGTACTTATAAATTTTGCCGAATGGTAATGAAAAGCCCCACGTCTGACAAGGTAATTACCAGCCCCACCTTGCCCCAAGCCTTGTAGTATAGGGGGTCTACGGATGTGGCAAGTTGTCACAGGAAAATATTTCGCCCACAAAAAAGCCCGGTTCCACAAGGAAACCGGGCTTTTTTTAAAACGTAGAACTGAAACGTAAAACGGTACGAGGACCGAATTAACGCTTCGAGTACTGCGGACGCTTACGCGCTTTACGCAGACCGACTTTCTTACGTTCAACTTCACGAGCATCGCGGGTTACGAAGCCGGCTTTGCGCAGCGCACCGCGCAGAGTCTCGTCGTAGTCCATCAGAGCGCGAGTGATACCGTGGCGGATTGCGCCAGCTTGACCACTTACACCACCACCGATGACAGTGACGTAGATATCGAATTTCTCGGTAGTCTCAGTCAGTTCCAGCGGTTGGCGAACTACCATGCGGGCAGTTTCGCGACCGAAGAACGTCTCCAGGGTGCGGTTGTTGATGGAGATGTTGCCAGTACCCGGACGCAGGAAAACGCGTGCGGTTGCAGTCTTGCGACGGCCAGTGCCGTAATTTTGAGTCGCCGACATAATGAACTATTCCGTTAAATCTTCAGTTCTTGGGGCTGCTGAGCAGTATGAGGGTGGACAGCGCCCGCATAGACTTTCAGCTTACGGTACATGTCGCGACCCAGCGGGTTCTTAGGCAGCATGCCTTTGACCGCGGTCTCGATCACGCGCTCAGGGGCCTTGGCGATCAGCTTTTCAAAGTTGATCGACTTGATGCCGCCCGGGAAACCGGAGTGGGAGTAGTACATTTTGTCGGTGGTTTTAGCACCGGTAACGCGTACTTGCTCGGCATTGATAACAACGATGTAGTCACCGGTGTCAACGTGCGGAGTGTATTCGACTTTGTGCTTGCCACGCAGGCGGCTCGCGATTTCGGTGGCCAGACGACCCAGGGTCTGACCAGCAGCGTCGACGATAAACCAGTCGCGCTTAACTGTTTCCGGTTTAGCAGTAAAAGTTTTCATTCTTTATAGCCTCAGGGGCCGCCTGTAAATAAGACGGCGGATCTTACTGAATAGTGCGTACTTTGACAAGGTCAAAGGCAGCCGGATACAGACGCTTTCGGGGGCTCGGGTCGGCGCGTCCGTTCAACGGCAAGATTCTTTGGCGGCGGCGCATCACTTCCACTGCATAAAGAGGTGCGTAATTATGCAGATTGCCAAAAAAATTTCAACCTGCTTTTATGGGTGTTTTCCCACAGGAGCCGCCAATGGAATACCGTCAGCTAGGTCAGACCGATCTGAATGTGAGCGCAATTTGCCTGGGAACCATGACCTGGGGCGAGCAAAACACCCAGGATCAAGCCTTTGCCCAGATCGAACGGGCGAAGGCCGCTGGCATCAATTTCCTCGACACCGCCGAGATGTACCCGGTGCCGCCCAAGGCTGAAACCTACGCCAGCACCGAGCGCATGATCGGTCACTGGTTCAAGCAGCGCGGCGACCGTGCCGACTGGATCCTGGCCAGCAAGATCGCCGGTCCCGGCAATGGCATCGGCTATATCCGCGACGGCCAGCTCAAGCATAACCGCCAGCATATCGTCGAAGCCCTGGATGCCAGCCTCAAGCGCCTGCAGACCGACTGGATCGACCTCTACCAGTTGCACTGGCCCGAGCGCAGCACCAACTACTTCGGCCAACTGGGCTACAAGCACAAGGCCGATGAAAGCTTCACCCCGATCGAGGACATCCTCGAAGCCCTCGACGAGCAGGTCAAGGCCGGCAAGATCCGCCATATCGGGCTGTCCAACGAAACCCCGTGGGGCACCATGAAATTCCTCCTTGAAGCCGAGCGCCGCGGCTGGCCACGGGCGGTGTCGATTCAGAACCCCTACAACCTGCTCAACCGCAGCTTCGAAGTCGGCCTGGCGGAAGTCGCCCTGCGCGAACAGTGCGGCCTGCTGGCCTACTCGCCGATGGCGTTCGGCTTCCTGTCGGGCAAGTATGAAGGCGGCGCGCGGCCGGACAAGGCGCGCCTGAGCCTGTACAGCCGCTTCAGCCGGTATTTCAACCCGCAATCGGAAGCAGCGTGCAGCCGTTATGTCGCCCTGGCCCGTGAGCACGGCCTGGACCCGGCGCAGATGGCCCTGGCGTTTGTGACCCAGCAACCGTTCGTCACCAGCAACATCATCGGGGCAACGACGCTGGAGCAGTTGGACAGCAACATTGCCAGCGCCAATCTGAAACTATCGGACGAAGTGCTGGCGGGCATCGAGGCGATCCACAAGGATCACCCGAACCCGGCGCCGTAACTGGCCTGCGGATCAGGCGGCGCCTGTTCCTACGTCTTCGCGGGCAAGCTCCGCTCCCACAGGTTTTCGGTCGTGCACAGATCTTGAGCACAACCCGGACTTTGTGGGAGCGGAGCTTGCCCGCGAAGAGGCCCTTAAGGCTATAACCACACTTCGCAAACCCACCCAAGACGTCAAAGCGACCGGGCAATGATCTCCTTCATGATCTCATTGGTCCCGGCATAGATGCGCTGCACCCGCGCATCCGCCCAGGCCCGGGCCACCGGGTATTCCCACATGAACCCATAGCCGCCATGCAGTTGCACGCATTCGTCGAGCACCTTGCATTGCAGGTCGGTGCCCCAGTACTTGGCCATCGCCGCCGTCGGTACATCGAGCTGGCCTTGCAGGTGCAACTCCAGGCAGCGGTCGACAAACACCCGGCCGATCTGGATCTCGGTGGCCATTTCCGCCAGCTTGAAGCGGGTGTTCTGGAAGTCACCAATGGCTTTGCCGAAAGCCTTGCGTTCGCGGGTGTATTCCAGCGTCCACTGCAACGCCGCCTCGGCCGATGCCAGGCCGCCTATCGCCACCGTCAGGCGTTCCTGGGGCAACTCCTGCATCAGATAGGCAAACCCCATCCCGGCCTGCCCGAGCAGATTCTCCCTGGGCACCCGCACATCCTGGAAAAATAGCTCGGAGGTGTCCTGGGCCTTCATGCCGACCTTTTCCAGGCGCTTGCCCTTGGCGAACCCCGGTGTATCGGCCTCGACCAGGAACAGGCTGGTACCCTTGGCCCCGGCTTGCGGATCGGTCTTGGCGACGACAATCACCAGGTCGGCGAGAAAGCCGTTGGTGATAAAGGTCTTCGAGCCATTGAGCACATACTCGTCGCCGTCCAGCAGCGCCGTGGTCTTCACCCCTTGCAGGTCGGAACCGGCTCCCGGTTCGGTCATCGCAATGGCCGTGACCATCTCGCCGGACACCAGCTTGGGCAGGTACTTGAGCTTCAGCGCCTCACTGCCGTAATGCAGGATATAAGGCGCGACAATGTCCGAGTGCAGGGAAAAACCGATGCCGCTCAAGCCCTGTCGGCTGATCTCCTCGATCACCACGGCACTGTAGAGAAAGTCCGCCGCCATGCCGCCATAAGCCTCCGGCAGATGGGAGCAGAGCATCCCCTGCGCGCCCGCCTTGTTCCACAGCTCGCGGTCGATATAGCCGCGTTTCTCCCACTGCGCATGGAAGGGCGCCGCCTCCTGCTCGAGAAACTTGCGCACGCTGCTGCGAAACAGCTCGTGCTCGGAACTGAACAGGGTTCTGGGAATCATCGGGGCTACCTGCAAGGACACTGAGGCCGGGATTGGCCTGTAGAGCCTATGCCAGTGTTTTGCCGGGTAACACTGGACACATGCGCCAAAAAATAAGACGATCCAGCCGTCTGTTGACCACTTTCCCCTATAAGAACTTTCCGCTAATAAGAACAATGGAATTATGGCTAATCCACTCTCCACGCCCTTGCGGCGCGTCAGCATCCTGGCTATCGACCGGGTATTCGCTTCCACTCTTATGCAAGCCAAGGATTTCTTCCACCTGGCCAGCCTGCGTTATGGCAAACAGCTCGGCCAAGGCCTCACCAAGGCCTTCGAAACCCGCCTGGTCAGTCCCGACGGCAAACCGGTATGCAGCTTCAGCGATGTGATCCTGCCGGTCGACGGCGGCCTGGAAAATGCTGATGTGATCATCCTGCCGGCGTTCTGGGACGACTTCGAAACCCTCTGTCGGCGTTACCCGCAAGTCATGCCCTGGCTGCGCGAACAGCATGCCCGCGGCGCCGTGCTCTGCGGCGAGGCCACCGGAGTGTTCTGGCTGGCCGAAGCTGGCCTGCTCGATGGCAAGGAAGCAACTACCTACTGGCGGTTCTTCAACGCCTTCAGCGAGCGCTACCCCAACGTCCAGTTGAACCAGGACAAGCACCTGACCGACGCCGACAATCTCTACTGCGCCGGTGGCACCACCTCGGCCTGCGACCTCTATATCTACCTGATCGAACGCTTCTGCGGGGCCAATGTCGCCCAGGCCGTGGCCCGCGATATCCTCTATGAGGTCCAGCGCAGCTACGCCCCGGGGCGTATCGGCTTCGGCGGACAGAAGCTGCACCAGGACGTGATCATCCTGCAGATCCAGCAGTGGCTCGAAGAGCATTTCGCCGACAAGTTCCGCTTCGAGGATGTCGCCCGGGAACACGGCATGAGCATTCGCAACTTCATGCGCCGCTTCCAGACCGCCACCGGCGACAAGCCATTGCACTACCTGCAGCGCCTGCGTATCGAGACCGCCAAGGGCCTGCTTTCGGGCACTCGCAAGAGCATCAAGACCATCAGCTACGAAGTCGGCTATGACGATGCCAGCTTCTTTGCGCGCCTGTTCCGCCAGCACACCGAGCTGTCCCCCAACCAGTATCGCCAGCAGTTCCAGCAAGCGGCATGAAGCCCGTGCGCCTGTTTCGACACTAGCGGAAACAGGCGCGCGACCTTGCATAATTAATTACCACAGCGCCCTGCCCTCACCTTCGTAGACTCGCTCCGGCAATCACTACCGATTGCCACTGACAAGGAGCGTCGTACATGCCTATTGGATTGGCTCAACAGCAGCCCTCATTATTCCCGACACCGACGGTAGACCCCAACCGCGCCTGGCGCGCCCGGTTCCCCAATCCGCCGGACCTGTGCTTCGACTATCGCCGACTGGTCGAGCAACCCGGCGGCGTCGCCCGCGCCACCGCCACGGGCCACCGGATCTGCATCATCGGCGCCGGCGTCACCGGTCTCAGCGCGGCGCGTGAGCTGCTGCGCTGCGGCTTCACTGACATCACCCTGCTCGAACAGTCCCGGCGGATCGGTGGCCGGCACCTGACCGTGATCGACAAAAGCCAACCCGCCACCACCGGTTCCACCCCCTTCGAAATGGGCGCGATGCGTCTGCCGTATTTCAATCGCGCCGATGAAACGCCGCTGCAGGGGCGCTCCGTGCTGGCGCACTACACCGAACAGTTCGACCTGCGCCTTTCCGACTTCGCCAACCCGGGCAGCGCCCAGGTCAGGAGCACCGGAATTTTCCTCCGTGAAGGCCTGCTGGAGGGCCAGGAAACCCCGCGAATGCTGATCTGGGACAACCGCGACGGCCAGACCCCGCCACCGGGAAAACTGCTGAAACAGGTCCACGACAAATGGCGCCTCTTCGCCGAACGCATGACTCGCCAGGTAGAGGCCCGCTACGCCAGCGAGGGCTGGGAAAGCCTCTGGTCGGCGATTGTCCGGCGCTATGAGAGCCTGTCGTTTCGCAACCTGGTCACGCTGCCCGCGATCAGTCACTGGCAAGCGGACGATCCGGGCGATTTCGGCGGCGTCGGCATGAGCGCCGAAGAGTCGGCGATCTTCTATGCCATCGGTATCGGCGACGGCAGTTGGGGCGCGTTCTATGACGCCTGCAGCCTGTACCCGATCCGCACCGCCATCTTTGGTTTCAGCAATCGCCTGCAATTGATGCACGGCCGCGTCGATGAGCGCGGCGATCCGCTGCCGTCGCCGCACCTGCAGGCGGGCACACTGCTCGACTGCAACGGCCTGGCCTTCGACGCCCCCCGCTACCTGGGCGTTGCCGCCCTCGACGAATGCCTGTTGTTCATGCCGGTCGAAGCGCGTGGCCTGTCCTTCTACGAGCATTGCCGACAGCGCGGTGCCGGGTTCGCCACCCAGGCCCAGGTCAACGGTCTGAGCAAACTGCCCAACCAGCGGATTCGCGTCGACTACGCCTGGCAATGGAACGATCCAGACCACCGCGAGCAGCGTAGCGAAGTCTTCGACTCGGTGATTCTCACCCTGCCGTCCTGGCTGATCGAAACCACCGTCGAGCTCAAGGGCTTCGACGAGCGAATGCTGCCGTTCCACATTCGCAGCGCCTACAAGACCGCCCACTGGGAAACCAGCTGCAAGGTCTTTGCACCGCTGAAAAAAAGCTTTTTCGACGAACCCCATGGCATCCCTCAGGCACTGGTCACCGACAGCCTGATCCATGACATGTACACCTACCGCTACAACGACAGCTACCCGTATGACTGCATCCTGCTGAGTTACACCTGGGAGGACGATGCGACCAAGCTCGCGCTGTTTTCCGATCAGGAACTGGTGGACAAGTGCGTCGGCGAGCTCGATCGAATATTGCTGCACGCGCGCAATATCAATCGGCGGATCTCGCCTTACATCGACACCCAAAACGCTGCCGTACATCGCTGGATGAGTGATCGCAATGCCCTCGGCGCC
Source organism: Pseudomonas sp. GW821-FHT04D07 (assembly GCF_059420225.1). Classification (NCBI taxonomy): domain Bacteria; kingdom Pseudomonadati; phylum Pseudomonadota; class Gammaproteobacteria; order Pseudomonadales; family Pseudomonadaceae; genus Pseudomonas; species Pseudomonas sp. GW821-FHT04D07. The sequence goes on along the minus strand of NZ_JBWKTH010000004.1, from coordinate 93,177 downwards.
GCCAAGCTCTATCGCCCCGGCACCTATTACGAGGCCATCGATCTGATGAACTACAACCGCCACTATTCCGCGCATTCCGGGCTCTACCTGTGCGGCGAATCCTTTTCGGTCGACGCCGGCTGGACCGAGCCCTGCCTGCGGGGCGCCCTCGATGCCACCATCCATCTGTGCCAGCGCACCGGCGCGGCATTCAATGGCGGCTTCAGCCTGAAGCACTACCCCGAATACGGTGGCCGACCGATCGCCAACAACCCACCAATGGCGTTCAGTATTCCCAGGTCGGTCTAGGAAATAGCCGACTGGCTTACCGGAGGGCCACCGACATACACCACTCATTGAATGGCTTCTCATAGTCACATCAACTCATTCGAGTTGAATAACAACAATGAGAGCACCTCAAATGAACGAATCTCGCCCCGCCATCAGTCCCGTCCGCGTTGCCGTTGTGCAGTTCGATCCCCAAGCCGGCGTTGCCCACACCCCGTATAACCTGGACCGCGGCCTCGCGCTGGCGGGCCAGGCCGTGCGCGGCGGAGCCGATCTGATTGTGTTGCCGGAACTGGCCAATACCGGCTACAGCTTCCAGAACCGTCAGGAGGCTTTCGCCCATGCCGAAGCCGTACCAGCAGGACCCAGCGTGCAGGCATGGGTAAATTTCGCACAGGAACATCGGATTTACCTGGCGGCCGGTATCGCTGAATGTGACGGCGTGCAGTTGTTCGACACCGCCGTGCTGGTGGGCCCGGACGGTTTTATCGGCAAGTACCGCAAAGCGCACTTGTGGAACGAGGAGAAACTCTGGTTCACCCCGGGCAACCTGGGTTTTCCGGTCTTCGACACGCCCATCGGGCGGATCGGCCTGCTGATCTGCTGGGATATCTGGTTTCCCGAAGTACCGCGCCTGCTGAGCCAGCAGGGAGCGGATATCATCTGCAGCCTGAACAACTGGGTCTGGACCCCGCCACCGCTGTTCGATGAGACCGGCAAATGCATGGCCTCGTACCTGACCATCACCGCCGCCCACGTCAACAACGTGTTTATCGCCGCCGCCAATCGTGTCGGCAGCGATCGCGGCGAGCGCTTCCTCGGCTGCTCGCTGATCGCCGGAACCAACGGCTGGCCGCTTAGCGAGGTGGCCTCGCCCATCGACGAGGCCGTGCTGTTTGCCGATATCGATCTGGTCAGCGCCCGTAGCGCGCCGATCTGGAACAGCCTGAACGACCTGCCCAGGGACCGCCGGACCGACCTCTACGACGGCATGCTCGGCTATACCCAGCACCCTGGCCTGCCGCGCTGAAGGGGGCCAACATGAATAACACCCCCAACCAGGGCAGGCTCGCTTACCTGCCCGCCTGCCTGTTCACCCTGGGCCTGATCGTGCCCGGCCTGTTGCTTGCCTGGCTGACCCTGTTCGGCAATACCCTCGGCGGGGCCGGCTACCTGCATATGATGGAGAACCTGCCCGCTCCCAGTGCCTGGCTGCGTTGGGTGCTCGGTGATATCAGTGAAATGGCCTTCTACAAACATGAGCTGGCCTCGCTGGGCCTGCTGGCCGGTGCCGGCCTGGCCCATTGGGCTCATCGCCGGGGCAAGGCCTGGCAGGGCTTTGCCATTTGCTATGGCAGCGGCCTGTGGCCCTGGCTGATCGGCAGTGCGCTGCTGGGCCTGCTGTTGAGCAACCTGCTGTGGGGCTGGAGCGTGCCGCGTCATGGCTGGCAACCGACCTTCGCCGCCTTCGTCTCCGTTCCCGCCGCCACCGTGCTGCTGTTCGGCGCCGGCACGCGGATCGCCGTCAGCGGTGCGGTCATGGGCGCGCTGCTGGTCACGCCGCTGTGCCTGCTGTTGGTCAACTTTGTCTGCAACCCGTTGGACCTGCCGGCGGTCATCGGCAATGTGCTGGGAATGGCCATCGGCAGCGTAATCGCCTTCACCCTCTATCGACGCTGGCCAGCCCTGGTGAAACCCGAGCTGCCGCTGGCCACGACCTCGGCACCTGCGCCGAAAGCCGGCAAACATGGGCTGATCTGGGGCATGCGCCGGGTACTCGCCGATTTTTCCGAAGCGCCGTTCTTCGGTAACGAATGGGCGAGCCTGGGGCTGCTGTTGGGGGTATTGCTGGCCTACGGGCTCAACCCGGCCGGACCGGCTTATGGCTCGGACCTGCTGCTGCCGATACTCGCGGCCCAGGCCCTGGCGTCGGCCATCGGTGTAGTCGTCTGGCGAGGGCAATGGATTGCGCGAGGCTGGTACCCGACCTACATCCCGATTGTCTCGGTTGCCCCGGCCGCGGTGCTGATTCATGGTGGCGGTCCACTGGTGGTACTCGCCAGCGCCCTGCTCGGGGCCTTGCTCGCACCGCCGCTGGCCGTCGCTCTATCGCGGCGGGTCCCGGGGCATATGCACCCGTATATCGGCAATGTGCTGTCGATGGCCCTCAGCACGCTACTGATCGTGCCGCTGATCGGCTGGCTGACGCGGTCCTTGTAGGCGCCGGCTTGCCAGCGATGGCGTTCGGGCAGGCGATGCAAGACTTGCTGGCTCCATCGCCAGCAAGCCCCACAGGTGGGTGCCTCAACGCAGATGCTCGCAGCGTCCCCGGTCCGGGTAGGAGCTGGCTTGCCGGCGATGAGGCCGTCAAGCCTTGCGCCGCCCTGGACAACACCACCGAGCGCGCTTTCCCCTCCAGCCGGCGGTACTCTGGTGCGGCCGGCATCACCTCTTCCCGACCTTTATCAGCGAGAGTTCCATGTCCCTGCCTCAACTGTCCATCGCCGCCCTGGGCGGCACTGTCAGCATGCAAGCCGCCCACCCGGACCAAGGCGTGGTGCCCAGCGTCAACGGCCAGGCCCTGCTGGAGCAGGTGCCGCTACTGACGACCCTGGCCCGGATTCACGTCGAGACCTTGTGCCTGCAACCCAGCGCGTCGCTGGACTTCGACTTTCTGCTCGGTGTCCTCGACTGGGCCAAACGCCAAGTTGAACAAGGCGCCAGCGGCGTGGTGATCACCCAGGGCACCGACACCCTGGAGGAGACCGCGTTCTTTTTCGATCTGCTTTGGGATCGTGAAGAGCCGCTGGTACTGACCGGCGCCATGCGCTCGGCCGCCGAGATCAGTGCCGACGGCCCGGCGAACCTGCTGCACGCCGGCTTGGTCGGCCTGGCAAGCGCCAGCCGTGGGCGCGGCGTGCAGGTGGTCATCAACGGCCAGGTCCACGGCGCGAGCCGCGTGCGCAAGAGCGATGCCCTGGCCCTGGAAGCCTTCAGTTCAGCGATATTCGGCCCCACCGGTCTGATCATCGAAAATGCCGTGCGTTATCTGCACGCTCCCACCCCGAGAAAAATCTTGCCGTCACCGGTTCGCCGCGGACAGCGGATCGCCCTGCTCGAAGCGTCGCTGTCGGCCGATACGCTGCTGCTGGAGAGGCTGCTGGAGCTGGGCTACGACGGCCTGGTGATCGCCGGCTTCGGCGCCGGTCACGTCAGCGAAAGCTGGGCCAAGGCAATCACGTCGTTGGCGTTGAAGATCCCGGTGGTGATCGGCACACGTACCGGAGCCGGTTCAACAGCGAGCCACTCTTATGGCTTTGTCGGCAGCGAAATCGACCTGATCCAGCGCGGGGCGCAGATGGCGGGTTTTCTGTGTCCGCGTAAAGCGCGGATTCTGTTGTGGTTGCTGATCGGCTGCCAGCGAAGCGTTGAACTGCCCGATTATCTCCGCCATTTCAAATAGCCCCTGTTGAAGTCAAGGCCGCCAAAAGCTTCGTCGGAACGCCGCCCGGACCAAGCCCTGCGCCTACAGTACAGCGCCAAGCACAGATTTTGCGTTTGGCATAAACCTGTAGGAGCAGAGCTTGCTCGCGAAGAGGCCCTCAAGCCTTGCACCGTTTATGCGGGCGCCATCGCCAACAAGCCGGCGCCTACAATTGAGCCTGGCAGTGTTTTTCCTCAACGCCGCCCAAACTGCTGCCGGTACTCAAGCGGGGTCAGGTCGGTCAGTTCCTTGAACATCCGGCGCAGGTTCGAATCACTGCTGAACCCCAGGTCAGCGCTGATGGTATTGACCGCCGTGGACGTCAGCATCAGCCGCTCACTGACCTGGTTGAGCTTGATGCAGCGCGCATAAGCCGCCACGGCAATCCCCGTTTCCGCACTGACCCTGCGCGCCAACGTGCGTGGGGACAGCCCGAGCTGCTCCGCCAGCCGCTGCACGGTGATCTGCTCCGCCGGCGATTGTTCAACACAGCGATGCAACTGACGCAACAGCGAACTGGACTGCTCGATCAGGCTCATGGCCGCAAAGGCCGGGTGAGACTGGACCGGGCGCGCCAGCACCATCAGCTTCGCCAGGTCGTGAAACATATCCTGGCCAACAGCCCGTTCAATCAACGCCTGGGCAATCGGCAGATAACCATTGACCCCGGACGCAGTCGCGGTCGACGGGTTGATCACCCAGTGACGCTGGCTCTGCCAGTTCACCTTGGGATAACGCTGGGCCATGGTCCCCGCCAGCCACCAGGTCACCGTGGCCGCCTGCCCCTCCAGCCGCCCGCTTGCGGCGATCAGGCAGACACCAGTGCAGTAACTCCACAACTGCAGCTGTGTCGAACAAGCCGCCAGGGCCGCCACCAAGGCCTTGTTATCACTCACGGCCTTCTCGACCTGCCGCGACGACTCGGCCCAGAAGCCAGCAATCAGCAGCGCATCGACGTTGGCCTCCGACAAAGCCTTGGACACCTGCAACGACAGCCCCTGGGCACACGCCACCGCGCCGACCTGCTGGGCGACGAACAGCGTTTCGAAAAGCGTTTCTCCCGAACGACGGTTAGCGGCATGCAGCAAATCGGCAAAGGCCAGCAGCCCCGCTGGCAGACACCCCGGGTAAAGCAGCAAACCGATTCGAAGGGGACGGCGCATGGCAGAAACAGAATCCATTATGTCCAATCCTGCCATTCTGCGTGACCGCCCGGTCGAACACAATGCAAGCTCTTCTCAGAGGTATGAGCATGCACATCCATCAGCTACGCAATGCGACGATTATCCTGGAGTTCGGCCGCCATCGTATTTTGCTCGACCCGATGCTGGCGCGAAAACTTTCCTTGCCGCCCCTGCGGGTATTCAGCGCCCGGCAGCGCAACCCGCTGGTCGACTTGCCGGCATCGGCAACGGCAGCGCTCGAGTCGGTGACCCACTGTCTGATCACCCACTGCCAGAAAGGTCACTTCGATCACCTGGATCGCGCCGCGAAGAAATGGCTGCGCGACACCGGCACGCCAGTGATCTGCACGCCCCACGACGCGGCCTATCTGGCCAGCCATGATTTGAATGTGCAGCCGTTGCCCAGTGATCATGAACAACCCAGCCCTTTCCTCGGCGGTCGGATTCGCACGGTGCGCTGCACCCACGGGCAAGGGCTGGTGGGCAAGCTGATGGAACATGGGGTGGGTTATCTGATTGAAATGCCGGGCGAGCCCAGCCTCTACCTGAGTGGCGATACCTTGCTCACGCCGACCGTCAAGGCGTTCGTCACCAAGCATCAACCACAGCTATCGGTCGTACCGGCGGGCGGCGCGCGCTTCGATCTGGGCGGAGACATCATCATGGGCGTTGAAGAGGTGGTCGAGTTCACCCGGCTGTCAGCGGGCCTGGTGATCGCCAATCACCTTGAAGCCCTCAGTCACTGCCCGGTGACACGCCGCTCGCTGGCCGACGCGGCGCAGTTGGCCGGCGTCGAAGCGCGTCTGCTGATCCCCAAGGACGGAGACATCCTGACCTTCCCCGCCCCCGTGCAGCCCTGAGCAGCGCGCGGCTCAAGGGCCGCGCGGCTATCACGGTTAAGGCTTGTGCGCCCGCGACAGGAACTCGTGGGACTGCATTTCCAGCAAGCGGCTCAAGGTGCGCTGGAACTCGAAGTTCAAACGCCCACCGGTATAGAGGTCCTTGAGTTCCACTTGCGCGGAGATAATCAGCTTGACGTTGCGGTCGTAGAACTCGTCGACCATGTTGATAAAGCGCCGGGCGATGTCGTCGGTGGTGACACTCATCTGCTCGACGCCGCTGAGCAACACGGCATGGAAGATCTTGCCCAGTTCGATGTAGTCGTTCTGGCTACGCGGTCCGTCACACAGCTCGCGGAAGTCGAACCAGGCCACGTCATCGCAGGTGCGGATCGCACGAATCTCGCGATTCTCGATCATCAGCACGTCGTTCTCGATGGCCTGGGTGCACTCCGGCGTCAACGCCCGGAAGCTCTTGCGCAGGCTCTCGTGCGCCGCTTCGTCCAGCGGATAGTGGAACAGCTCGGCCTGCTCCAGGTGACGCAGGCGATAGTCGACACCGCTGTCGACGTTGACGATCTCGGTGTTCTGCTTGATCAGGGCGATGGCCGGCAGGAAGCGCGCACGCTGTAGGCCGTCCTTGTACAGACCGTCCGGCACGATGTTCGAGGTGGCCACCAGGGTCACGCCGTTCTTGAACAACTCTTCCATCAAGGTGCCGAGAATCATCGCGTCGGTGATATCGGAGACAAAGAATTCGTCGAAACAGATCACCCGGGTTTCAGCGGCAAACCGCTTGGCGATCAGGGTCAGCGGGTTTTTTTCACCGGTCAGGGTCTTCATTTCCTCGTGCACCCGCTTCATGAAGCGGTGGAAGTGCGTGCGGGTCTTTTCCTTGAACGGCAGCGCTTCGAAGAAGGTGTCCACCAGGTAGGTCTTGCCGCGACCTACGCCCCCCCAGAAATACAGGCCCTTGACCGGCGCCTGGTCTTTCTTGCCGAACAGTTTGCCGAGCAGGCCCGGCTTGTTCTGCGAAGCCGCGATCAAGTCGTCGTACAGGCGCTGCAAATGGCGCACTGCCGTTTCCTGGGCCGCGTCGTGAAAGAACTCGGGGCGTTTCAGATCAGCTTGATATCGTTCTAGGGGCGTCATAATTTCGTTAGCAAGGTAACAAAAACGGGCCGTCACTTTAGCGACGGCCCGTGGGAATGGCAATCAACCCTTGGTCGGGGAAGGCCTCGAATCAGTCCTGCGCCGGCGTCAAAGCGACCCGCAACGCCTCAATGGCCGCGTCACACGACGCTTCGTCGGCGAACTCGGCGCTATCGGCCACGCACTCGCCTTCCAGCCAGACGCTGAAACGCCCGGCCTCGCCGCGAATGTCCAGGGCCTGGCCGGACTGCAATTGCTTGGTCACCGCGCCGGCACTCTTGCCATCGGCAAAGTGCCGCGACAGCAGCAGTTGTTCGCCGTCGGCGGCCAGCAGGCGGAAGCGGAAACTGCCGTCGTCCTCACGGAAGCTGACAAAGCGCGCGGCCTTGGCGGCTTTCTTCTTGCTGCTCGCAGCCACCTGGGCCTGCTTGACGAAGGAGCGCAGGCCCACCGCCTCGCGCAGTTCGCCGAGGAACGGGGTGGCCACGCTGCGGGCCTTCTTCGCCCCGGCCTGGAGGATATCTTCCAGGTCCGCCGGACGGGTGATCAGTTCGTAATAACGCTCGCGGGCCTCGCCCAGGTCATTGTCGAGCAGGGTGAACAAGCGGTTCTTGGCTTCGCCCCAACCCAACCCGCCCAGCAGCTCGCCACGGAATTCGGCGGCCTGCGCCGGCGTGGAAAACGCCTGGAACAGGGTGAACAGGTGCGAGTTGTCCGGATCCTTGGCTTCGCCTGGCGCGCGGGAGTCGGTGACGATGCGCGAGATCGCCTCCTTCATGTCCTTGGCGCTGCTGAACAACGGGATGGTGTTGTCATAGCTCTTGGACATTTTCCGCCCATCGAGGCCCGGCAGCGTGGCGACGCTTTCCTCGATCAGCGCTTCGGGCATGACGAAGAATTCCTTGCCCTGGCCGAACAGGTGGTTGAAGCGCTGGCCGATATCCCGGGCCATTTCCACGTGCTGGATCTGGTCGCGACCGACCGGCACCTGGTGGGCGTTGAACATCAGGATATCCGCGGCCATCAGCACCGGGTAGCTGTACAGGCCCATGGTGATCCCGGCATCCGGGTCTTCGCCGCCTTCGACGTTCTTGTCCACCGAGGCCTTGTAGGCATGCGCACGGTTGAGCAGGCCCTTGGCCGCGACGCAGGTCAGCAGCCAGGTCAGCTCGGGGATTTCCGGAATATCCGACTGGCGATAAAAGGTCACGCGGTCCACATCCAGGCCACCGGCCAACCAGGTCGCGGCGATTTCCAGGCGCGAGCGCTGGATGCGCAGCGGGTCATCGCACTTGATCAGGGCGTGATAGTCGGCCAGGAAATAGAACGAATCGGCGTTGCTGGCACGGCTGGCGAGGATCGCCGGACGGATCGCGCCGGCGTAGTTGCCCAGGTGCGGCGTGCCCGTGGTGGTGATACCGGTAAGGATGCGCGTACGTGTGGTCATGGATGATCGCTTGTTCAATTCGAGAGGCGCGGCAGGATCAGATCCTTGAGATCGGTCAGCTTGCCGTGAAAAAAGTGTCCGCATTCTGCCACTTTCAGCAGCTCATGGGGACGTTCGAGCGCGGCGGACCAATCATAGACAAGCTGCGGATCGATCACTTCGTCGGTTTCCGGCTGGATCAGGGTCAGCGGGCAATGTTCCGGCAGGCGGTCGACCGCTTGCAAGCGCATGACCGCCGCCGCCACCAGAAACAGGTGCTGCAAGGTCTGGCCCTGGGCTTCCAGGCGACCGCCAAGGCTCGCCGCGACGAAACCGCCGAAGGAAAAACCGAACAGGGTCAGGGGCAAGTCCGGGTGTTGTGCGCGCAGCCATTGCGCGGCGGCCTGGGCATCATCGACTTCACCGTGGCCCATGTCGTGGCTGCCGGCGCTGGCGCCGACACCGCGATAGTTGAAGCGCAGGGTGATCAGGCCGGCATCGCGGGCGGTGCGCTGCAGGGTCGAGACGACCTTGTTGAGCATGGTCCCACCCTGCACCGGGTTGGGATGGCAGATCAGCGCCAGGCCACGCGCTTCGGGCATGTCCAGGTACAAGGCTTCCAGTTGGCCGACAGGGCCATCGATCATTACAGGGGTTTCACGCATCAGCAAGGAAGGAACTCCGTGACCTCTCAAGGGGTCGACTCGTCTAGCTTAAAGTCTGTGCCTGACATGACTGCGACCTTAAGATCGCGGTATACAGCGCAGGTCCGAGCCGTTAACGTAAAGCAAAGCCGTTTATAGAGGAAGGACTCGTGGAACACTCGCTCTTAGTTTGGTTGTTGCCGACTCTTGCCCTGGTTGCCGGTGTCGCCATTGGTTTCCTGGTCGCCCGTCTGGTACCGAGTGCCGCCCCGAGCAGCACGCAGCGCCAGTTGGACGATATCCAGGAACGTTTCGACAGTTATCAGAACGAAGTGGTCACCCACTTCAACAGCACCGCGAACCTGGTGAAAAAGCTCACCCAGAGCTACCAGGAAGTGCAAGACCATCTCGCCGAGGGCGCCAACCGCCTGGCCCTCGACGAACTGACTCGCCAACGCCTGCTCGCCGCCCTGCACGCCGATGCGGTACCGGGTCCACGGGAACGCCTGACGCCACCGCGCAGCCAGGAGCCGCCGCGCGACTACGCGCCCAAGGCGCCGAATGCGCCCGGCATGCTGGATGAGCACTACGGCCTGAAAAAATAAGCCGGTTGCCAGCGCAATTAAAAAGCCCGCCCGATCAGTGATCGGGCGGGCTTTTTTACGCCTGGGGTTCAGTCAGGCGATCAAGGGTACTGCTGCACCGGCTGGCCATACTGCTGGCCCTGCTGGTATTGCGGTTGGCCTTGCTGCTGATACTGGGGTTGGCCCTGCTGCTGATACTGCGTCTGGCCTTGCTGTTGCCCCTGCGGCTGGCCGTACTGCTGGCCGGGAATCGCCTTCAGGTTGACCTCCACCCGACGGTTCTGCGCCCGACCGTTGACGTCGGCGTTGCTGGCCACCGGATTGTCCGGGCCGGCACCGCGAGCCGAGAGGTTGGCGCCGCTGACACCCTGGGAGGTCAGGTAGTTGGCAACGCTCTGAGCGCGGCGCTGGGACAGGTCCATGTTCAACTGGCGGCTGCCGGTGCCGTCGGTGTAGCCGACGATTTCGATCTGGTTCTGGCTGAACTCCTTCAGCGAGTTGGCCAGGTTGTTCAGCGGCTGATAGAAGCTGCTGGCGATCGCATCGGAGTTGGTTGCGAAGGTAATGCTACCGGGCATGATCAACTTGATCTGATCACCCTGGCGCTGCACCTGGACACCCGTGTTGGCCATGCTCTCGCGCAGTTTCTTTTCCTGCTGGTCGGCGTAGTAGCCGTAACCGGCACCGGCCAGGCCGGCCAGGGCGCCACCGATCAGCGCGCCCTTGCCATGGTTCTTGTGGTCGATCAGCGCACCGGCCGCGGCCCCGGCCAGCACGCCGATACCGCCGTACTTGGCGGTGTTGCTCATGCCCCCCGAACCTTGTTGCTGCTGTGCCTGTCCTTGGTTGTCATACGGGTTGGGGTTCTGCGATGCACAGCCGGACACGAGGGCGACGGCGGTAGCGACAATAATCAAGCGACGCGAGGTGAACATGAATCAAGCTCCTACTCATTGAAGGTGCAACAGTCGTTGACAATAGACTCCTGCTGGCCTTGGAACATGACGAATGGCAAAAATTCCATGAAACTTCTCATGCGCGAATAAAAGGGTTCTCGCGCACCTCCTCGCCCAGGCGGCTGTCGGGGCCAACGGGGACGCGCTCATTGCCCTTGGGCACGAGCAATACCAGGGCACCGGCGATGATTTCAAAAATCCCGCTGCCAGCGATGACCATGCCCGCTTCGAAGCGGGCATACAGCGCCGCGCCACAGGCTCCGGCAATCAGGATCGACGCCCCCAGCGCGGCAAAACGCAGCCTGGCCAAGCCGGCGATTTCGCCCTGCCTGAAGGTGGTTTGAATCAGCAGGATAAACGAGATATCGATCAGCGGACCGCCGAGTGCGGCCAGGCCGGCGCCGAACATCATGCCCACCAGCACCTGCTCCGCCGGCAGGTACAGCACCGCCGCGCCGATGATCGCGATGCCCAGGCCGTTGACCACCGAGCCGAAGCTGAAACCACCATACAGGCGGCGCAGTTGCAGGTTGCCGACGACAAAAATGCCGACCAGGTTACCCGCGCCATAAGCCCCCATGATCAGGCCGTAGGCGGCAAAACCATGGACACCAAAGCCCTGGATATCGTATTTGACCACGGCCAGCGCCATGCCGATGGAAATGCCCAGGCTCCAGGCGACATTCCCCAACCCGGCACACACATAGACCGCCTGCATCCGCCGGCGGCCGAGCAGGCTGCGCCAACCGGCGGTGAAGGCGGCACGCCGGCTGGTCAGCCTGCTGGGTTGACGCGGCAAGGCCTTGCCCAGTTTCATCAGCGCCCAGGCCGAGATCAGGAACGTCAGGCTATTGAGGGTAAACAGCTGCTCCAGCGGAATCAGCAGGGTGATGGCCGCCGCCAGCATCGGTCCGATCACCCGCGCCACCCGGATGATCGCGTCGAACAGCGCGTTGAGCGCCTGCAACTGCTCCGGCACCGCGACAATCCGTGGCAGACTGGCGCGCAACGCCGGTTCGAACAAGGAATTGACGATCATCATCAGCATGACCGGCACCGCCAGGGTCCACAGGCTCATCAGCCCCAGCGCCCAGGCCAGCATCGGCATCAGGGCAATCCCGGACCGCACCAGGTCGGCACCGATCATCGTGCGTCGATGGTCCCAGCGTTCGGCCCAGATCCCGCCCAGCAAGGCACCCGCCAACGCCGCGGCACCGCGTAACGCCCCGAGCCAGCTGGCATCGCTGCCGGCAACCTGCACCGCCATCCAGGCCACGGCGATCGCGAACAGCTCATCGCCGATTGCCGAGAGCGCCAGCCCGCCCCAGAGCAACGCCACCGGTCGCTGAAGCAGCGGCCTAAACAGTTTCATCAAGCATCCGGGTGCAATCCCTCTCCAAACGCAGACCAGGGTTTCAGGAGAACGACCCCGAGGCGGCCTCCCGAGACGAATCCCCTCGATACCCGGTCCCAAACGTCGCCTTCAATTGCTCGACACTGCGCACCAACAATTCCTTGAGCTCCGGCAACCATTGCGGATCCTCCAGCACGCGCCTCACCGCCGCCGCATCACCATACAACAGCTCACGCTCCAGGGCACTGGCGCGCAGTGACAAGGCCTGCGCGCCCATGGTGCCGGAGCTGCCCTTGATCGCATGCAGCACCGCCGCCACCGCCGGCCCGTCGCGGTCCTGCAGGTGCGCCGGGAGCAGCGCCAGCTGCTTTTCCAACTCGGAACCGAAACTGTACAAGACGGTGGAGATCAGCTCGAGATTGCTACCGAAGCGACTCATGATCGACGCACGCGCCTCGAGCACGCTATCGACTGAATACCCATGCACCTCGCTCATCATCAGGGGTTGAGGTGCCTCGCGCCCGGTCTGGACGCGCAAGGTCTGCACCAGTTGCTCGAGGTCGATGGGTTTGCTCACATGGTCATTCATGCCCGCCGCGATACAGGCTTCACGGTCGCTGTTGGAGGCATTGGCAGTCATCGCCAGGATCGGCAACAGGGCAAAATGCGCGTGGCGGCGAATCCGCCGCGTCGCCTCCAGGCCATCGATGTCCGGCATCTGGATATCCATCAGCACCGCATCGAACGGCGTCGAAGCCGACATGACCTGGCTGACGCCCTCCAATCCGCCTTCCGCCAGGCTGACCTGGGCGCCTTCGCCTCTCAGCAGCTCGTCGGCGACCTGGCGATTGAGGGCATTGTCTTCCACCACCAACAAGCGCAAGCCGGCCAGGCGCCGAGGACGGGCTGGGCCGGGCAACGCTTCGGGCAGCGGCTCGCTGGTGCTGAAAGCGCGCTGGACCGCATCGGCCAACTGCCGCGGCGTCACCGGTTTGGTGAGAAAACCGACAAAGGGCGCATCGCCTTCGTGGTGCACATCCGCCAGAACCTCACGTCCGTAGGCGGTAATCATGATCACCATCGGCGGCGGCGCGGCTTGCTCCTGCAAGCTGATCAAGCGGGCGGCACTGAGGCCGTCCATGTCCGGCATGCGCCAGTCCATCAACACCACGTCATAGGGTTCGCCACGCAACTGCGCCTTGCGCACCCCCTCGACCGCCAGCGTGCCGCCACTCACCGTGTCGGCGGTCCAGCCCAGGGAACGCACGGTTCGCAGCAGCAGTTCGCAGGCCATGGAGTTGTCGTCGGCGACCAGCAGGCGCATCGTCGAATCGACACCGGGGCAGGACAGCCGCAGGGCTTCCTCGCGGGCCACGTCGAGGCTGATATCGAACCAGAACCGGCTGCCGACACCCACCTCACTCTCCACCTGCAACTCGCCGCCCATCAGGCCCACCAGCCGCTTGCAGATCACCAGACCCAGTCCGGTACCGCCGAAACGGCGGCTGGTCGAGGCTTCCGCCTGGGTGAAGCCGTCAAAGACGCGCTGCAGTTGTTCGGCACTGATGCCGATGCCGGTATCGCAAATCTCGACCCGAACTTTCACCGAGCCGTGCAGGCGCCGCAACTGCCGGATACTGACCACCACCTGGCCCTGCTGGGTGAACTTCAGGGCGTTGCCGGCCAGATTGATCAGCACTTGCTGCAAGCGCAGGCTGTCGCCCACCAGGCTGCCGGGCAAGTTGGAATCCAGGTCGAACATCACCTCGACCTCCTTACTGCCCTGATTGCCCGCCAACACCACCGCCAGGTCACGCATCAGCGGTTCGAGCTCGAAGGGGTGCGGATCCAGGCGCAGCTTGCCGGCCTCGATCTTGGAGTAGTCGAGGATGTCGTTGAGCAGGCCCAGCAGTGACTTGGCCGCCGTCTGGGCCTTGACCACGTAGTCGCGCTGGCGGGCATTGAGGTCGGTGTGCTGGACCAACTGCAACATGCCCATCACCGCGTTCATCGGCGTGCGGATTTCATGGCTCATGTTGGCCAGGAAAAACGACTTGGCGGCGCTGGCGCTGTCGGCGCGGTTCTTGGCCCGCAGCAGGTGCGATTCCAACTCACGTTGGGTGGTGATATCGCGGTTGATACCGGTCACCCGCAGGGCTTGGCCCTGGGCATCGCGCTCGACCTGGGCGCCGGCCTGGATGAAACGTATCCGCCCATCCGGCGCCAGCAGCCGGAAGATCGGGTCATACACCCCCTCCCCGGCAACGGCCGCGGTCAACTGCGCGGCCACCGCCTCGACGTCCTCAGGGTGTACCCGCTCATACCAGTGTGCATAGTTCAAACCGTTATCGCGCAAGCTCAGCGGCTGGCTATAGAACTCGAACATCCGGTCGTTCCATTGCAACCTGTTGTCCGCCAGGGTCCAGGTCCAGATACCCAGTTCGGCCACATCGGCGGCCATCAGCAACTGGTCGCGGATCACCCGGCTCGCCTGCAGGCTCACTTCCAGTTGATGCTCGGCGGCCTTGCGCTGGGTGATATCGACGGCGATGCCCAGATAGCCGATCAGTTGCCCCTCGTCATCACGCAGGTCGGTCACCACCAGGCTGACCGGCACATGGGAGGCATCCTTGCGCACATAGGTCCATTCGCGGGTTTCCGAGTGCTCGAACTCCGGCTTGTGGGCTAAGACCCTGAAACCCTCGATGACCTGTCCATACTCCGCGCTGAGTTCAGCAGCACGCTCGATGATTTCCTGCTCCACGTGGAGGATCGCCGGGGTGGCCTTGCCCAGCAGTTCTTCGGCGCGATAACCGAGCATGTGCTCGGCGCCTTCGTTGAATACACTGATCACACCGTCCAGATCGGTGGCGATGATCGACACCTCGGAGGCCGAACGCAGCACACTGCTGAACAACAGGTTGATCCGCCGCAGCTCCGAGGTCCGCGCTGCCACCTGCTCTTCGAGGCTGGAGTTGAGCTCGAGAATCCGCGCCTCGGCGGCTTTCTGCGCGCTGATATCGCGCAGCGTCTTCGATGCGCCGATCACCCGGCCACTTTCGTCACAGATGGGTGAAACGTTCACCGAAACATAGATGCGGCGACCGTCCTTGCAGCGCCGCAGAGTGTCGAAATGGGTAATCGCCTTACCGCCCGCAATGCCCCTCAGGATCTCGATATCTTCCGAGACCAGCTCAGGCGGCACGATCAGCTTCACCAGCGGCTGACCCACCGCCTCCTGCGCGGTATAGCCCAACAGGTTCTGCGCGCCCTTGTTCCAACTGGTGACGATACCTTCAAGGGTCTTGCCGATGATCGCGTCCGCCGAGCCTTCGACGATCGAGGCCAACCGGGCCTGCTGGGCGATCACCTGCAGACGCCGCTGGGAACTGATCCTGGCAATGGCGGCGAGCGCGGCCAGCAGCAGGCTGGCCAGGATGCCAAGGAAAAGCACCAGCATCGGCGACACCAGGTGCAGGTGCTGCGCGAACAGCGGCAGTGCCTGCACCTCTATCTGCCAGCGCCGACCGAAGACATCCTGTTCCAGGGCATGGGTCATCAAGGCCGCCGGCTGGGCGCCCGACTCATAAGTGCTCTGGTAAAACTGCTCAGGGGCTCCCGGGACAGTGATGTCCCTGAGCCGCAGGTTGACCGCCTCGCCTTGCGGCACCAACCCCTCCAGAACATTCTCGATCTGCAAAGGCGCATAGCCCCAACCGACAATCGCCGCCTCTCGCTCCGACTCGGTGGGCAGCACAATACCGTGCTTGTAGATCGGCAACAGAATCAAGAACGCCTGTTCCGGCTTGTCCAGCGACTGCTCCAGCGTAATCGGCGCGGTGAGCCGCGCTTCGCCCGTGCGCGCGGCCGCCCGTGCCGCCTCGGCCCGGTCAGCCTCCGAGGCGATGTCCAGGCCGAACGCCGCGGAGTGATCGGCGTTGGGCTCCAGGTACTGGACCACATAAAGGTCGCCTTCATGGGGCGCAAACTGGTGAATGCTGAAGTCCGGCTCACCATCGGCGCGGGCTTGCTGCAGGAATGTCCCGAGGTCCTGAGGCGACACCCGGCGGATAAAACCGAACCCGCGGGCACCGGGAAACTCCTTGGACACGTCGCGCATCTGGCTGAAGCGGTGGAAGATCTCCCGCGTCATGCCATCCTCGCCGGCAGTGACAATCGCGCCACGGGTACCGCGCAACCCGTACTGATACAACTGCAACCGGGTCACCACCGACTGCAGCGCTCTTTCGGCGGTGACGCCGAGAGCTTCGCGGGTGCGTTGTTCATTACTGTTCTGCAGGAGCAGACATCCGATGACCGTCACCACCAACCCAAGGGCCAGGATCATCGCAGCGCGCCCATTCAGGGCAGACAGACTCTTTCGTTTCAATACAGACTCCTTTGAGCAATGCGGCTATCCCGGGGACCGGGATGTCGATCTTCGGCGACTGGCCTTGCTGCCCTCATACCGTTCGTGACCATGAAGACAAGAAGGTGCTTATCTGGGTAAACGGCACCGGTCGGCAATACAGAAAGCCCTGCATGATCCGGCAGCCCTGCTCCAGCAGCAGGTCGGCCTGCTGCTGGGTCTCCACGCCTTCGGCCACCAGCTCAAGACCCAGCGCCTGCCCCAGCTTGATGATCGCCTCGACAATGGCCAGATCGCTCTTGTCGAGGAGCATGTCGCGCACGAAGCTCTGGTCGATCTTCAGCACATCAATGGGAAAACGCTTGAGATAGGCCAAGCTCGAATAACCCGTGCCAAAATCGTCGATGGCCACGTGTACGCCCAACTCCTTGAGCGCCATCAGGGTTTCCCGGGCGTTGTCGATGTCCCGGGCCAGGACCCCTTCGGTGATTTCCAGCTCCAGCCATTGCGGCGCCAGACCGGAGTCGCGCAGGATGCCCTTGACCATGCCGAGGAACGACTCTTCACGAAACTGCACGGCGCTGATGTTCACGCTGACACAGACTGGATGGCCCAGTTCATGCAATTTGCAGGTGTCCTTGCAGGCCTGGAGCAACACGTATTTACCGATGGGAATGATCAAGCCGGTTTCTTCGGCCAGGGGAATGAAGTCCGCCGGCGAGACCAGGTTGCCGTCGCCGTTGCGCCAGCGGATCAGCGCCTCCATGCCGACCACGCGCAGGTCCCGGGCATCGACCTTGGCCTGGTAGAACACCTCGAACACCCCTTCCTCGATGGCCGCGCGCATATGCCGTTCAAGCAGGTGCCGGGCGCGCATGCCGCTTTCGATACCGGGAGAAAAGAACAGGTAGCGGTTACGCCCCGCCAGCTTGGCCTGATACATCGCGGCGTCGGCATGTCGGTAGAGCGACTCAAGGTCGTCGCTGTCTTCCGGGAAGACCCCGATACCAATGCTGGCACTCAGGTCGTAGCGCGTGCCCTGCAGCGAAAACGGGCTGGAAATGGCCGTCAGCACCTGCTCGGCAAAATCCCCCACCGCCTCGAAACCGTCCACCTCCGATAACAGGATGATGAACTCGTCGCCGCCCTGGCGACTGAGAGTATCCATGCCGCGCAGCAGCATCGACAGGCGTGTCGCCACATACTTGAGCATCTGGTCACCGACCGAATGCCCCATGGAATCGTTGATGGCCTTGAAGTTGTCCAGGTCCAGCAACAGCATCGCCAGCCGCCCGTGATTGCGCCGGGCCATTTTCAGCGCCTGCTCGGCACGATCCTGCAACAGCATACGGTTGGGCAAGCCGGTCAGGGCGTCGTGGTTGGCCAGGCGCTTGGCTTCATTGCGCAGGGTGATATGGGCGTTGATATGAGCCCTGGCCACCGGGATATTCAAAGGTTTCTGGATAAAGTCGATGCCGCCGTAGCCCAGGGCCTGGAGTTCGTAATCGGCCTGGGCATGGGAGGTGACGAAAATCACCGCGGCGTCGGACAACTTGGGGTCGGCCTTCAGCGCCTTGCAGACCTCGAAGCCGTTCATGCCGGGCATCTCGATATCGAGCAGGACCACATCGGGACGGCATTGGCGCGCGACTCGCAACGCTTCTTCACCGCTGGTGGCGACATGCACCTGGGCCAGATCCCGTACCGACTCGCGGAGGATCAGCGCGTCGGTCGCTTGGTCGTCGACGATCAGGACGACTGGAGCGGGGCTAAATGTGGACTCGCGCATTCCTTGCTCCCAGGCAATTCCTTTGTAATTCATGAACAAAGAGCGCTGACGTGGCCCCATTCTTTACACCCTCGCCAGCCTTCAGTCACTCCAGGCGTTGAAAGGGAGGGTAGACGTCTATTGGTTATAGCTGACGCAAGGCACATAGCCACCCCGCCGAAGCGTCTTCGACGGTACATTTGGTCAAATAGCAGGTATCCCGGTATACGCGAACCCGTAGGAGCCGGCTTGCCGGCGATGAGGCCAGTACCTCCACCACATCATCTGCGTCATATACATCGCTATCGCCAGCAAGCCGGCGCCTACAAGGAGTCGTGGTGTTGTCCAGCGCCCGGCTCAAGCCAGTCAGCGCGATTCGCCCAGCAACCCCAGTTCCTGCGCCCGCGCCACCGCCTGGGTGCGCCGTTCGACCCGCAGTTTGCCGTTGATATGGCTGGCGTGGGTTTTCACCGTATGCAGGGAAATGAACAACTGGTCGCTGATCTCCTGGTTCGAACAGCCCTGGGCGATCAAATGCAGGACGGCCAGTTCACGGCTACTCAGGCTGTCGATGGGCTGCGCCAGCTCTCCGGCCTCGCGCACCGCCTGGGCTGGCAGCAGCGCCAGCAGGCTTTGCCGCAGCGGCGTGTCCGGGCCTTGCAGCAATTGCTCACGCATCCACTGCGGATGCGCTTTGGCCAAGGTCTGGAACGGCAACAAAGCGCCGCCCGTGGTGGCTTCCACCGCGCGGGCGAACAGCGGCCGGGCTTCGGCCTCGCGGGCCGTCGCCAGCAACACCAGCAGCCACTGGTTCCAGGCCATCACGCTGAGCAGTTGAGCGCCGCTGGCCTGGCCCTGCTCCACCAGTTTCACCAGGCGCTGCTGCGCGGCCGCGGGCTGGCCGCGCATGGCTTCGAGCAAGGCCTGCTGCAACTGGATATGCAAGGGCAGTTGCGGGTGGAACTCCGGCGCCGCCGCCGGCTGAGCGCCGTTATAGGTCTGTTCCAGGCGCCCCAGCCAGGCTTCGGCCAGGTCGATGCGGCCCTGGGCCAGCCACAGTTGGCACTTCATCAGGGTGATCATCGCCAGGTAATAAATCGGCGGCACATCCCAGATATGCATCAGACGCTCGGCCTCGGCCAGTTCGGCAAAGGCCTTGGCGAACTCACCGTTGCGCCCTTCCTGGCCGGCAATCACGCAATGCCCCACCAGCACGCTGATATCGCGGCAGGCCCGGGCCTCGTGAAGACCCGCCAACAAGCGAAGGCGCCCGGCTTCGGGTTGCTGGCGCAGGGTCAGCAGGTAACCCTCGTACAGCGTCAACCGGGCGCGGGCGGCATACAGCCGCTGGGCGGACAAACCCTCCAGGCGCTGCAAGCCCTGGCGGACCTCATCCAGCGCACGCAATACCTCGCCACGGGCCTGCAGCACCCGCGCCCGATCGTAATGGGCCAAGGCCTCGAACAAGGGGTTGCCGACCCGCTGGGCCAGCTCCAACGACTCACGATTCAGGCCACGGGCACGCCACAGGTCACCGTCGGCAATCGCCAGGTTGGACAGGGTCGACAGGCACACCAGACGCTGGCCATAGCGCTTGTGCGGCAGGCTGAGCAAGGCTTCGCCGCAATAGGCCTGGGTCTTCTGGCGATCGCCACGGCCACGGGCGATGATCCCGCTCAGGGCCAGCCATTGCGCGAGCATGGACTTCTGCGCGGTGGCCGAGGGTGCGGGCAGGAAGCGGCTCAAGTGACTGGCCAGCTCTTCGGCCGCATCCAGTTGGCAGGCCAGTCCCAAAGCCCAGGCGTAGAGCACGATCAGCCGCGGTGTGCTGACCAGCAGGCGATCGGGCAAGTCGCTTTTCCAGCGCAGCAGCATGCCGACGTTCTGTTCGGCCAGCAGTTGCTCTTCCGAGAGGTTCTGCACCAGGTTCGCCGCCACATCCAGATGCCCGGCGCGCAGGGCCTGTTCCACCGCCTCGTCGAGCAAGCCCTGGCTGCTGAACCAGCGGCAGGCCCGCAGATGCAGACTGGCGGCCGGGACCAGCGCATTGCTCGGTGGACGGCTGCGCAGCAGATCGGAAAACAGGTGGTGATAACGGAACCAGTGGCCGTGTTGGTCCAGCGGCACCAGGAACACCTGGTGCGATTGCAGGTAGCTGAGGATCTGCGCGCTGTCGTGGGACTCGCGAAGCGCATCGCACAGTTCGCTGCAAAAGCGCTCCTGGGGCGCGGTGTCGTAGAGAAAGCTCTGGACCTCGGCTGGCAGGCAGTCGATCACCTCCTCCAGCAGGTAGTCGCGAATCAACCCGGTACCACCTTGCAGGACCTGAGGCAGCGCCGTATCGCTGCTGGCCTGCGCCGCGGCCAATAACCAGAAGCGCAAACCGGCGACCCAACCCTCGCTGCGCTCGATCAGGTTGTTCAGCGCTTCGCCACGCAAGGAACTGCTGTGGCGCTCGAACAGGTCCAGGGATTCGCCGTGGGTCAGGCGCAGGTCTTGCTCGTTCAACTCCAGCAGTTGCCGCGACAGTCGCAGGCGTGCCAGGTGCCACTCCGGCCGCTGTCGGCTGGTGACCAGCACCAGCAAACCCGCGGGCAGGTGGTTGAGGAAGAACTGCAGGCAACGATCCAGCACCGGGCCCTGGGCCAGATGGTAATCGTCGAGCACCAGCAACAGCGGTGTGCTGCTGGACAGGCGCAGCGCCAGTTCGTCGAGCAGGCCGTCCAGCCACTCCTCGAAAGCGAAGGGTTGATGGCGCTGGCGCATTTTCAACAGGCCCAGCGCCTGGCTGCCCAGGTCTGGAAAGTAGTGTTGCAGGCCGTCGAGCAGGCGCTCGAGGAAACGTCCCGGATCGTTGTCCCGCGGACTGAGCCCCAGCCACAGGCTTTGCCAGTGTTCGGGCAGGCTCTGGCAGAACTCCACCGCTAACGAACTCTTGCCGAAACCGGCCGGGGCGCTGACCAGCAACAGACGGCCGTGCAACCCGGCACCCAGGCGTTCGCACAGGCGGGGTCGCAACACATAGCCGTCCGGCAATGGCGGACGGTAGAAGCGTCCTTCCGAGGCAGGTATGGCCGGGCCCATAGGACCTTGCATACGGGACAGATCAGTCATGGCCGGCTCTTGTTGAAGGGCTGTTATCGGCGGGCAGTTGTTCGCAGACTAGCGGTAAAAAGCGCCGTAATGAAGGCTTATTGTCGTAATTTTGTCGAAAAGCATCGACTTTGAAATATTTAGCGACATATATCCCGCAAGCAAAAAAACGCCCCGAACCAGCCGGGGCGTTTCAACGCAGGATGCGCCTGCGCTTGTAACGGGGTTGCATGTGGGAGCGATGTCTATTTGGGAGCAGAACTTGTTTGGGGGCAGAACTTTTGTGGGAGCGGTGCTTGCCCGCGAAGCTTTTAGCGACTTTAACGGCCCCTTCGCGGGCAAGCACCGCTCCCACAGGGACTGTGTTCAACCTTCAGTGATGGACATTGACCTCATTCCCCTTTCGCGGGCAATCGATCATCGACCGGCGCTGCTCCCACAGTTTCAGCGAACGCCGTCCTGGCGCAAGGCAGCTGGGGTGAAATCGCTGGTGGTGGCGGTAAAGCCGAAGTCATACGCCTGCTTCTCTTCGTTCTTCATGCCCAGCGCCAGGTAGCGACCGGACTGCAGGTCGTAGAGGGTTTCCAGGGCGTACCACGGCACTTGCTTGTCGTAGTAGTTCTCGGCATGGGCTTCGGCGACACGCCAGAGTTGCCCGCGACCGTCGTAGTGGTCGATCACCGCCGCCTGCCAGGTGTCTTCGTCGATATAGAAGTCACGCTTGGCGTAGATATGGCGCTGGCCTTCCTTCAGGGTCGCGACCACGTGCCAGACGCGGCGCAGCTCGTAACGCGCCAGGTCCTGGTTGATATGGCCGGCCTTGATGATGTCGGCGTACTTGAGCTGCGGCGAATCGAGCTTGTAGCTGTCGGAGGCGATGTACATCTCCTGCTTGCCTTCGAGCTTCCAGTCGTAGCGGTCCGGCGCGCCGTTGTACATGTCCAGGTTGTCGGAGGTGCGCAGGCCGTCGGCGGCGGTACCCGGGCCGTCATAGGAGACTTGCGGGGCACGTCGCACACGGCGCTGGCCGGCGTTGTAGACCCAGGCCGAACGCGGCTCCTTGACCTGGTCGAGGGTTTCGTGGACCAGCAGCACGCCACCGGCCAGGCGTGCCGGCGCGGTCACTTTCTGCTTGAAGTAGAAGAGGATATTGCCGGGGTTGGCCGGATCGTAGTCCTTCATCTTGTCGCGGAAGACGAACTGGTCCTGGAAGTACACCAGGCTGTAAGAGCCATTGGCCTGGGGCGTGGCCTGGGTCACCAGACGGGTCACGCTGCCGCCGCGATAGCGGGTGATGTGGTTCCAGATCACCTCCACGCCACTTTTCGGGATCGGGAACGGCACGGCGGTCTTGAAGTTTTCCAGACCGTTGCCGCCGCTGACCAGGTTGGTCCTGGAGGCGTTTTCCTTGATCGCGGCAAACACCTCATCCGGCACGGTGGCACCGCGATGGGACGGGTAGACCGGCATCTTGAAGGTCTCCGGGTAGCGCTTGAACATCGCGTATTGCCCCGGGGCCAGCTTGTCCTTGTACTGCTCGACGTTCTGCGCAGTGATGATGAACAGCGGCTTTTCACTGGCGTACGGATCGGAGAGGAAACCCTTGCTGTCGGCCGTGCCGATGGTCTTCGCCATCGGCGTCCAGGCCGGGATGCTGCCGGCGGCATTGCCGGCCTTTTCCGCGCCCATCGGGGTCAGGCTCGCGCCCAGTTTCGCCGCTTCGTCGGCGGACACCGCCGCCATCACGCCGCTGGCCAGCAACGACAATCCCAGCACACCGACCTGAAGCAGATTCTTGGTGATTTTCATCTTTTTGTTCTTCCTGAAATTCAGCGTACTTAGAAGTTCATGCCAACGCTCAGCGCGACGAAGTCACGGTCATCCACCGTGCTGTAGTCGCCACCGAAGAAATTGGTGTAGTTCAGGCTCGCGGTGTAGGTGTTCTGGTACTCGGCATCAAGGCCCAGGCTGACCGCCTTGCGCCCCTGTTCGAAGTTGCCGCCAGGGCCCGGCGAATAACCTTTCACATCATGGGACCAGGCCACGTTGGGCTTGAGGTTCACCCCGGCGAAGACATCCGGGTATTCCCAGATGGCCCGGGCGCGATAACCCCAGGAAGTGGCGGTGGTGAAGCCGTCGTTGTTGCAGTTGCTGCTGCGGTTGCTGGCGTCCGCGCCGGGCCCGGCGCCATTGATCGTGCCGCTATTGAGGGTTGGGCAAAAACCGTTCGGCAAGGTGCCCGGCCCATAGACCGGATCCCGGCCGTAGCGAACCTTGTCCCGACTTTCCAGGCCGCCCACATAGGTGATCCCGGCTTCACCGACCAGGGTCAGGCGACTGGCGCCCATGACCTGATCGAAGAAATGCGTGAAGGTGGTCTGGAACTGGGTGATTTCCTTGCGGTTATAGCCGTTGATCGTCTGCCCCGGCGAACCCTTGATGATCGAGGCATTCCCCAGGCCTGGCAACGGTGTGACACCGGCATACAGGATATCGGTGGAGCTGATCTGCACCGGCGCATTCGGCCGGTAGCTCAATTCGCCACTCCAGGCGGTACCGGTGGGCAAGGTGGTGGAGAAGCTCAAGCCATACAGGCGAATGTTCTCCGGGTACTCCATGAAGTAGCTGGAGTTGCCGGCCACCACCAAGGGGGCCGCCGTACCGAGGAACGGAGCACTATTGAAGACCGCCTGGGAGGCGCCCTTGGCACTGAAGATTGGCGCGCGACTGTGGTAGTTCATGAAATAGGCGCCGAACTCGGTGTCCAGCGGCTCGAAGTTGTAATGCATGGCCAAGCCGAACTGGCCGCCACTGCTGGGGTCCTGGTCGGGTGTACGTCGAACCAGGACACCTTCGCCGTTGATATCGACACCCAATGGCCGTAGCCCCGCTTGCTGAGCCGGGCTGATCGTGGCGGTCGAGTTCAAGACCCGCAGGTTATTGTCACAACCATGCGAGGAAATGTCCGACTGCGAGAAGAAGGTGCCGCAGTTGTCGGTGACCGTCGAATCCCAGCCTATCTGGTAGAAGCCTTCCGCCGAGAGGTTATCGGTGAGGCTCTGGTTCATGTAGAACATGTTGACCGGAATCAGGCCTTCCTTGATCTCGGCGCCTGGACGACGGAATGCCGACACATCGATCGGGTTGATCGAGTTGATCCCGCCACCGATAAAGGTGCTTTCGCCCCAGCTCACCACCTGTTTGCCCAGGCGCACGGTGCCCGGCAGGTCGGCAATGCTGTAGTTGTGATAGACGAAAGCATCGAGGATCTCCCCGCCGGAAGACTTGGCACCTTCCTGGCGGCCATCGTTGCTGACGTTCTTGAAGTCGAGGTCCTGGTTCTGCAAGGCAAAGTCGTACCAATACTTGCCGCGCACGAACACACCGGTATCGCCGTATTTCAATTCAAGGTCATGCACACCCTTGAAGATCTTCGAAAAGGTATCGCCGGCCTTGAAGTTCAAGTGTCCGTCATCGGAGGTCTGCGACAACCCCGCGCCGCCATTGTTGACGCCGATCAGGTTTTTGTTGGGATTCTGCGTCGACCAACTGGCCCCCAGCGACAGGGACGAGTCGAAGCTGCCCTCGATCTCACCGACATTGAAACTGACGCCAAAAGCGGGACCGGCGAGCGTAGAGGCGAGGCTGACGGCCAAGGGCAGTTTCGCCCGGCGCCAGAACGGGTTTAACACGATCATCGACATACTCCATGTGCTTTTATTGTTTTGGCAGTGAGCACCTTCAGGAACGCCTCGGACGAAAGGGAAGCAGACACTCCCATCCATCGCCCGAAGTGGCGGCCCGGCGTATCGCCGGCCTGCCCCACTCCTGAAAATCTGTCCGCGGACTATAGCCAGCAGCCAGTACCGCTTGATCCCTCTAAAGTGTGATTTGCACCCTGGGGCCACTGCACAAACAATGCGTTCGCCAAGCCGCTGAAAAGCGGCGGGCAAGAATGACTGAAAATTCGAATTCGACAAGCCAAGCGCTTGCTTGGTGGGGCTGCCACGCCCTTTCGGGCGTGGCGGGGACACCTCAAAGGGTCGAGAGGAAACTGCTATTGCTGGCCTGCCATTGGACGATATCGATGCGGATGCGCTTCTTGTCCAGTTTGCCGACGCTGGTCTTGGGAATTTCAGTAACAAGGGCGATCTGGCTCGGGATCGCCCACTTGCTCAAGTGGCCCTGTTCGACGAAGGGCTTGAGGTGCTCCTTGAGTTCGCGGGCACCGATCACATGGCCTTCACGCAATACCAGCAAGGCGAACGGACGCTCGCCCCATTGCGGATCGGCAATGCCCACCACGGCTACTTCACGTACCGCCGGGTGGCGGCTGACCAGGTCTTCCAGGGCCAGGGAGGAGATCCATTCGCCGCCGGTCTTGATCACGTCCTTGATCCGGTCGCGAATGTCGATCACCCCCAGGCCGTCCAGGGTCGCCACGTCGCCAGTGTGCAACCAGCCGCCGGCCCAGAGCTCGGCGCCCTTCTGCGGTTCGTTGTAATACCCCTCGGTCAGCCAGGGTGCGCGCAGCACCAGTTCGCCCTGGGTCTCGCCGTCTGCCGGGAGGAAGTTGCCGTCCTCGTCGACAATCGCCGCTTCCACCAACGGCCCGGGCACGCCGGCCTTGATCCGGTAGGTGGTGCGTTCGTCCTCGCTGCCGGCCATCAGCTCGTCGCTGAGGTGCGCGCAGGACACCAGCGGGCCGGTTTCCGACATGCCATAGGCGGCAGTCAACTGAATGCCCTTGCTCTTGGCGGTCTCATACAGCGTGCGGTTCAACGCACTGCCGCCGATGACCATCTTCCAGCCCTTGAAGTCGGTGCCCTGGGCCGCCTTGGCGTTGAGCACCATCTGCAGGATGGTCGGCACGCAGTGGGAAAAGGTGACCTTTTCCCTGCGCCATAGCTCCACCAGCAGCTCCGGATCGTAGCGGCCGGGATAGACCTGCTTGAGCCCGAGCATGGTCGCCACATAGGGCAGGCCCCAGGCGTGCACGTGGAACATCGGGGTGATCGGCATGTAGACGTCGTTGGTGCCCAGCAGGCGCACGCTGTCGATACAGCCCATGATGGTCGCCACGCCCAGGGTGTGCAGCACCAGTTGCCGATGGGTGAAGTACACGCCTTTCGGGTTGCCGGTGGTACCGGTGGTGTAGAAGGTGGTGGCGACCGAGTTCTCGTCGAAATCCTCGAAGTCGTAGACCGGGCTCGCCGCCGCCAGCAGTTGCTCGTACTCGCCCACCAGGTTCGGCAACTCGGCGCTCTTGTCCTCGGTGTCGGTGAGCAGCAGGGTCTTGTCCACCGTGGTCAGCTGCCCGGCAATCGCCTGGTACAGGCCGACGAACTCGCTGTTGACCAGCACGAAGCGGTCCTCGGCGTGGTTCATGGTGTAGAGGATCTGCTCGGGCGAGAGGCGCACGTTGATGGTGTGGATCACCGCGCCGATCATCGGGATGGCGAACATGCATTCCAGGTAGCGATGGCTGTCCCAGTCCATCACCGCGACGGTATCGCCGGCCTTGACTCCCGCCGCAGTGAGCACGTTGGCCAGCCGGGCGACCCGCTCGCTCAAGGTCGGATAGCTGTAGCGCAGCTTGTCGCGATAGACGATCTCGCGGGTTTTCTCGTAGCGGCTGCCGGACATCAGCAAGCGCTTGATCAACAGGGGGTATTGATAAGCCCCTTCGGCGGGCGGAATGATACGAGTCTGCAACATGGAGCTTCCTTGGTCTGTCTGCACGGTCGTGGCTAAAGATAGGCACTCTAGAGCCGTCGCGCACTCACTAAATCACCCAAAGGAATGATTTGCAGACGAACGTGAGTGCTAGCTCACAGCCAGCACCCACGGAAACCTCCGCCAAAGCTCAGGCCGGCTGCCCGGCGGGCTGCTGGGCCGGGGTGCGCGGAAACACCAGGGCGGCAACAAACGTCAGCGCGGCGAAGCCCGCGAGGATCAGGTACAGGCCGGCGAAACCCTGGCGCGGCTCGACAAAGGCGATCAACGGAATGGCCGTCGCGCTGGCCCCGAACGACAGGCAGTAGCGCAAGGCAAAGACCCGCGATTGCCACTGCGGCGCGACAAAATTGGCGACCATCGCGTCATTCACCGTCACCTGGCCGAACACCACGAACATCAGCGCCGCGCCCAGGACCATCACCGCCAGGCCGTCGACATAGGCCAATCCGAACAGCAAGGGCGCCTGGCACAGGGTCAGGACCACGAACGGCCATTTCAGACTCATGCGGTCGAGCATCCGGCCGATGCTCAACTGCGCCACCGCGCCAAAGGCGTAGGCCAGGCTGACGATCACACCGAGCCACTGCGGCGACGCGAGCCATTCATGCAGGCGCTCCTGGAACAGCTTCGGGTAGGTCATGGTGGTGGCGTTGAACACCACCCCGCCGGTGGCCGTGACCAGCGCCAGGACGCTGAACACCATGATCATGGAAATCTGCTGGCCGCTGGCGTTGCGCAGTTTCACATGGGGCTGCAGCGGGATGGGCTCTTCGCGCACCTGCAGGGCAAACAGCACACCGAGAATGATCGACACCGCCCCCGGCAGGATAAACGCCGAACGCCAGCCGAACTGCGCCACCAGAAAGCCGCTGACCAGCGCCGAAAACGCCACGCCGAGGTTGCCCCACATGCCGTTGACGCCGATTTCACGGCCTCGGTTCTGCGCATAGCTGACCAGCATCGCGGTGCCCACCGGGTGGTAGATCGCGGCGAAGACACCCACCAGGGTCAACCCCAGGGTCAGCATCGGCGCCGTACTGCTCAGGCCGGTAAAGATCGACGCGGTGCCGATCCCGAAGAAGAACAGCAGCATCATGCTGCGCCGGCTCCAGTGGTCCCCCAACCAGCCAGCCGGCAGCGAACAGGCGCCGAAGGCAATGAAGCCACCCAGGGACAGGCCGATCATCTGGGCGAAGTCGAGACCAAAGGCCTGGCCCATGCCCAGCACGGCGGCGGGGTAGATCAGCATGAACATGTGGTCGATCACATGGGCTGCATTGATGTAGCGGATTACGTTTCGGGGTTGGTTCATCACGGCACACGTCAGGATGGTTAGCGGTCCGTTATGCTAAATTGGCGATAAAACGCATACCTGCCAACAAACTCATCAAACCAGACAGACTGATGGAATCGGACATGTTAATCAGCCACTTCCTGCACGGCCCGGTCAGCGCCTATCCCCGCGATTACGTCGATGGCGCGCACCAGGAACTGCACGTCCATCAGGAAGCGCAGTTGCTCTATGCCGTGTGCGGAGTGATGCGCCTGGTCACCGCCGAAGGCGCGTGGATCATCCCGCCGACCCGCGCCGTGTGGATTCCGCCCTGGGTCGAGCATGAGATTTTCATGAGCGGCGAGGTGCGCATGCGCTCGTTATTTATCGCCGCCGAATATTCGCCGGCCAACCTCCACGGCTGCTGCGTGCTGGCGGTGACACCGTTGCTGCGAGAGTTGATCGTGCGGGCGGTGCAAGGGCCGGAACAGGCGAGAAATCCGCTGATCCAGCAGCTTATGCTGGAGGAACTGGCCGCCCTGGAGAATCTGCCGCTGCATATCCCGATGCCGACCGACCGGCGCCTGCAACGGATCTGCCTGGCCCTGCTGGAAACCCCGGATCACCCCAACAGCCTGGAAGACTGGGCACAACAGGTCGGCGCCAGTACCCGGACCCTGGCGCGGTTGTTCCAGCAGCAAGTGCGGATGAATTTCAATGCCTGGCGCCAGCAACTACGCCTGATGGAGGCCTTGCCACGCCTGATCGCCGGGGAAAGCGTGCAGCACGTGGCCAAGGTATTGGGCTATGGCAGCGCCCGGGCCTTCAGTTCGATGTTTCGCCGCCTGCTCGGCGACAACCCGCGGGACTACCTGAATGCCTTGAATCAGTTCAAAGCGATCAATGCATCTCGGTGAAGGCCAACTTGACCCCGATGGCGATCAACACCGCGCCCATGGTCCGGTCGAACCAGTGGCCCATGCGGGCGAAACCGGCGCGGACACGCTGCTGGCTGAACAGCATCGCCACCAGGCAGAACCACAGCGCGGTGGCGACGGCCAGGTAAACGCCGTAACCGGCCTGGACCAGCAGCGGCGTGTGCGGATTGATCACCACGGTGAACAGCGAGAGGAAAAACAGCGTGGCCTTGGGGTTCAGGCCATTGGTCACAAAGCCCGAGGTGAAGGCGCCGCGAGCGGTGCGCTCGCCCACCTGCAAGGCCAGGTCGTCGGTCGCAGGCTTGGCCGGCTTGGCGCGGATGGCCTTGAAGCCGATGTACAGTAGATAGGCCGCCGCCAACCATTTCAAAGCGTTGAACAGCACGATCGATTGCGACACGATCAGGCCAATACCCAGCAACGAGTAGCCCACGTGCAGGAAAATCGCCGTGCCGACGCCCAGCGCGGTCCAGGTGCCGGCACGTCGGCCATGGGTCACGCTCTCGCGCACTACCACGGCGAAGTCGGGACCGGGACTGGCCACCGCCAGCAGGTGAATCAGGGCAACGGTCAGGAATTCCGTCAGGTAGATGGACACGTTGGTGGGCTCCTCAGTCACTGAATAGGTCTGTTAGGCTGGCTACCTTACGCCTTCACCCGACAGCACAAAAGGTACAGTTGATGAGCAACTCCCGCCGCGCGGTATTCCTCGATCACCCTTCCCTGGATCTCGGCGATCTGGACCTCGATCCGCTGCGGGCCTGCTTCGACGAGCTGCGGCTGTGTGCCACGACCACGCCGGAGACGGTCGTCGAACACCTGAAAGGCGCCAGCGTCGCCATCAGCAACAAGGTCCCGTTGACCGCCGCCACCCTGGCCGCCTGTCCCGACCTGAAGCTGATCCTGATCAGCGCCACCGGCACCAACAATGTCGACCTGGCCGCCGCCCGCGCCCAGGGCATTACCGTGAGCAACTGCCAGGGCTACGGCACGCCGTCGGTGGCCCAGCACACCCTGATGCTGCTGCTGGCCCTGGCCACGCGCCTGACCGATTACCAGAAAGCCGTGGGCGAAGGCCGCTGGCAACAGGCCAAACAGTTCTGCCTGCTGGACTTCCCGATTGTCGAGCTGGAAGGCAAGACCCTCGGCCTGCTCGGCCATGGCGAACTCGGCGGTGCGGTGGCGCGACTCGCCGAAGCCTTCGGCATGCGCGTATTGCTCGGGCAGATTCCCGGACGCCCGGCCCGGGCCGATCGCGTGCCGCTGGCTCAACTGCTGCCACAGGTCGACGCGCTGACCCTGCACTGTCCGCTCAACGAATACACCCGCCACTTCATCGGCGCCGCTGAACTCGCGCAGCTCAAGCCCGGGGCCTTCGTGGTCAATACCGCCCGCGGCGGCCTGATCGACGAACTGGCCCTGGCCGATGCCCTGCGCAGCGGCCACCTGGGCGGGGCCGCCAGCGATGTGCTGAGCGTCGAACCACCGACCAACGGCAACCCACTGCTGGCCGGCGATATCCCGCGCCTGATCATCACCCCGCATAACGCCTGGGGCAGCCGTGAAGCCCGGCAACGAATCGTCGGGCAGTTGGCGGAAAACGCCCGGGGTTTCTTCAACGGTGAAGCGTTGCGGGTTGTCAGTTGATAGACTGCGGCACTTTTTTTCAGGGAGCAGACCATGGATCCGCGCAGTGAAGTACTGCTTCGTCAGGCCGAGTATTTCCAGGGCAAACTGTTGCTCGTCGGGCTGCCCGCCGACGACCTGCTCGGACGCCTGCCCAACGCCCACGGCTGGTGCTGGCACGCCGGCGATCAGGCGGCACTCGAAGCGCGCTTCGAAGGCCGCAGCCAGTTTGGCGTGAATATCCCCGAGATGCCGTTCGACAGCGCCGTGGTGTTCTTGCCCAAGGCCAAGGACCTGACCGACTACCTGCTCAACGCCGTGGCCTCGCGCCTGCCCGGCGGCGAGGTGTTCCTGGTCGGGGAAAAACGCAGCGGTATCGAAGCCGCGGCCAAGCAGCTCAACCCCTTCGGCAAGCCGCGCAAGCTCGACAGCGCCCGGCATTGCCAGCTGTGGCAGGTCACCGTGGCCGAGGCGCCGCTCGCCCAGCCACTGGAAAGCCTGGCCCGACACTATGAACTGGACCTGGCCGAAGGGCCGCTCAAGGTGGTCAGCCTGCCCGGGGTGTTCAGCCACGGCCGGCTGGATCGCGGCAGCGCCCTGCTGCTGGAGCATCTGGACAAACTGCCGAGCGGCAACCTGCTGGACTTCGGTTGTGGCGCCGGCGTACTCGGCGCGGCCGTGAAACGCCGTTACCCGCACAACCACGTCATCCTGCTCGACGTCGATGCTTTTGCCACCGCCAGCAGTCGCCTGACCCTGGCCGCCAACGGCCTCGACGGCGAAGTGCTGACCGGTGACGGCATCGATGCCGCACCCATGGGCTTGAGTGCGATCCTGAGCAACCCGCCGTTCCATGTCGGGGTCCACACCGATTACCTGGCAACGGAGAACTTGCTGCGAAAAGCCGCCAAACATCTGAAAAACGGCGGCGAACTTCGACTGGTGGCGAACAGTTTCCTGCGCTATCAGCCGTTGATAGAAGAGCATCTGGGGCGCTGTGTGACCAAGGCCGAGGGCCAGGGCTTTCGGGTCTACAGCGCCAAGCGCGGCTGAAAAAGAAGGCTTGCGCAATGGATTTTGCCTAGGCAGAATCCGCTCCGTCCTAGGGGAGTAGTCTCCCACGAGCGCCACGCTCGTCCGGCATGCGTCAACATACTTGGTCAACAGACCATGGCGCATGCGACCCAGGGTCCGCACAGACGGGCCCAGGGTTTGACAAGACCTATGACACGCACACCTTACCCGGGGCGGGAAGGCTGTACGTGTCATAGCCGTGTCGACCCGCCCCTTAGGAAAACCTGATGCTGGATTCCCTGCTCGTCCCCACTGCAATCGTTGCCTTGGCCGAAATCGGCGACAAGACGCAGCTGCTCGCGCTCATTCTGGCGGCTCGCTTTCGCAAACCCTGGCCGATCATTGCCGGTATCGTCGCGGCAACCCTGGCCAACCATGCGGCAGCCGGTGCGCTAGGCGCCTGGTTCGGCAGTTTCTTCTCCGATGCGGTGCTGCACTGGATCCTCGCGGCGAGCTTTACCGCCACCGCCCTGTGGACCCTGGTGCCGGACAAAATCGATGATGACGAGACCACCACGGCGCGCAAATTCGGCCCGTTCCTGACCACCCTGATCGCGTTCTTCCTCGCCGAAATCGGTGACAAGACTCAGATCGCCACGGTGATGCTGGCGGCGCAATATCCGGAGCTGTGGCTAGTGATCATCGGCACCACCCTGGGCATGTTGATCGCCAACGTGCCGGTGGTACTGGCGGGCAACTTCGCGGCTGACAAATTGCCGTTGACCCTGATCCGGCGCCTGGCGGCAACGGCGTTCTTCATCCTCGCGGCGGTCGCGGTGTACAAGGCGATGCAGAGCAGCGGCTGGATCTAGAGCAAGTCCCTTGTTGGGATATTGAAAACGCCACGTAACCTGTAGGAGCCGGCTTGCCGGCGATGGCGTCCGAATGGGCAGCGCAAGGCTCAAGGGCCTCATCGCCGGCAAGCCGGCTCCTACTGGGACGGTGTTCGGCCTTAATTGAACGGTATAGGGCACTTGCCCAACTTGCCACAACCGGTCAGGACTTCCTGGCCTGCTGATACAACGGCATCACCTTCGGAATCGCCGCCTCCAGCGAGGCAATACGACTGGCGGATGCCGGGTGGGTACTCATGAATTCCGGCGGTGCGCCTTCAGCCGCCTTGCTCATCTTGTTCCACAGGCTGATGGCCGCGTTCGGGTTGTAACCGGCACGGGCCGCCAGCTCCAGGCCGATCAGGTCCGCCTCGTTTTCGTTGGCCCGGCTGTTGGGCAAGGTCATGCCGTAGTTGGCCACGGTATCGGCCAGCGCCAGGCTGTCCTGCCCCAGGCCGAACAAGGCACCCGCGCCCTGCTTCGCCATCTCGATCCCATACGCCCTGGACATCGCCTCACGCCCGTGCTCGCGCAAGGCGTGGGCAATTTCATGCCCCATCACCGCGGCAATCTCGTCGTCGCTCAGCTTCAACTGGTCGATCAAGCCGCTATAAAAGATGATCTTGCCGCCAGGACCGCAGTTGGCATTGAGCTCGTCGCTCTTGATCAGATTGACCTCCCACTGCCATTGCGCCGAGTCCGGACGGAAGGTCGGCGCCTGGGCGATCAAGCGCCTGGCAATCGCCTGGACCCGCTTGGCATTGGCGCTGGTCTTGTCCAGAACGCCCTTGCCGCCCGCCTCGCCCAGGGTCTTCTGGTACGACTGGGCGTACATCTGATCGACTTGCTGGCTCGATAACAGGCTGAACATGTACTGCTTGCGCTCAACCCCGACCGCACCACCGTTGGTGGTGTTAACCGCCTGGCACCCGCTCAACAGCAAACTCGCGCTCAACGCGCCCAACACCCAAGCTCTAGCCATGAATACTCTTCCTGAAAACTGCGGCTATCCTAGGCGGCGAATTGTATCGGCGCCAGATACAACTGACACGCAGTACATCAATTTCAGATACATCCCGCCTTTCTCGCAGGAAAATATTCATAAACCCACGACGACATCAACCGCAATGTGATCAATAGTGGCCAGGTAGCGAATGAAGTGGCGGGCTGCGCCGACGAGTCGAGCGCAGCCCGTGCGCAATGACCAAGCCGGCGCCTACAGGTACCGTGTCGGTCGTTGGTGCGGCTCAAGCGGTCGGCAGCGTGCCTCATCCCGGCGTCAGGCACTCCGGCGCATTGAGCTTCGGATCATTCACCAGGTTGGCCAGCACCCGCTCACGCAAAGGTGCCTGGGGACTGGCCAGCAACGCCTGCAAATCCGTCATCGAGGTGTCTGCGGACAACCAGGCCTCCTGCTCCGCCGCATCCAGGATCAGCGGCCGTCGCTGATTCGACGCCGCCTGGGTCACCACCGCGGTGCTCAACCAGACATGCCCAGCCACCGGATAGGCCTCCCAGATCGCCGCGAAAAACAGGCTCGAACCTTCCGCCGGCGTCAGCCAATAAGGCCGCTTACGCTGGGTGCCGCGCCATTCGTAGAAACCGTTGGCCGGCAACAGGCAACGCCGCTCGCGGAATGCCTGGCGAAACATCGGCTGCTCGGCCAGGGTTTCGGCGCGGGCGTGGGCCGGGGTCTTCGACAGATCGGTCAGCCAGGCCGGGGTCAGCCCCCAACGGGCACGGGCCAGCTCACGCTGCCCCTCGGCGGCACGCAGAATCAGCACCGAATCATTGGGAGAAATATTCCACTGCGCCTGCTGGTCGGCGGGAAAGCCGGGCAAGGCCGCGAAGGTGGGGTTCCAGCGAAACAGGGCATAACGTCCACACATGGGGCAATACGGCTCTTTTCAAAAACTCGGGACTAGGTACACGCGGTCCGTGTAGGAGCCGGCTTGCCGGCTCCTACAGGGTTCGCGGCGCAGTGAGGAATCGTTCACGCGCATTCAACATTGCGCACACAGGCTAACAGACCAGCACATCCGGAAAGCTATCCGGCTCGTCACCGGCCATCGGCAATGCCGCATTGTACGCGGCGATCAACGCCCGCGCGGATTGCGCCTGGTCATTGTCCACCGCCAGGGCCAGCAGGCCGAAAATCGGCAACTCGCCCGCCCCACCCAGCAGGTCACGCCCCACCAGATGCGCCTGAATCCCTTCACTGGCGAGCATGCCTTGCAACAACTCGCCTTCCATCAGGTTTTCCGGCTCGTAGATACGCTGCATAGGGAGGCCCTCATCACTCGTTCTCGCTGTAAACGTCGAGCATCCATTCCTCGCCATCGGTCTGCAGGACAAAGGTAATTGGCCGACAGCACACCGCGCAGTCCTCGATATAAGTCTGGTCGCCGCCGGACAGGTCCAGCAGCGCCTCACCGATTTCACCGCAATAGGGACATTCGTAACGCTCAGTTTCCAGCATCGCGGCCTCCGAAGTGACTTGTGCGTATAATCGCCGGTCTATTTGCCAGGCCATTTTATGTCTGGGCTTTATTTTCCAGACCGGGCTTTGTTATTTATCACTCAAACCTCTACTTACCCTAGCCGTTTCCAACAAGAGAGCATGATGGGCGAATTCGATACCATCCGACCTTACGACGACAGTGAAGTACCGGCCGTCATGGCCCGGCTGTTCCGCGACCAGGCGTTTCTGGATATCCTCACCCACTTCAGTTTCCCGCGTCTGGCCGGTGCCTTCGGCTGGCTGCTCAAACCGCTGATCGCCTACCGCCTGCGCCGTGAATTCGCCGGTGTGACTTCGGTCGCCACCTTGCAGGACAAGGTCGAGGTCTACGTCGACCGGACCATCGAGCACGCCACCGACGGCGTCACCTACACCGGCGTCGAACAGTTCAAGTCAGGCCAGGCCTACCTGTTCCTGGCCAACCACCGGGACATCGTGATGGACCCGGCCTTCGTCAACTACGCCGTGTATCACGCCGGTTTGCCCACGCCGCGCATCGCCATCGGCGACAATCTGCTGCAAAAGCCCTTCGTCAGCGACCTGATGCGCCTGAACAAGAGCTTTATCGTGCACCGTTCGATCGCCGGACGGCGGGAAAAGATGGCCGCCTATCAATTGCTCTCGGCCTATATCAACCACTCGATCCGCCACGACTGCCAGTCGATCTGGATCGCCCAGGCCGAAGGACGGGCCAAGGACGGTGACGACCGTACCGAGTCGGCGATCCTGAAAATGTTCCACATGAGCCGCAAGGACGAACCGTTCGCCGAGGTCATCCGCTCGCTGAACCTGACCCCGGTGTCCATCAGCTACGAGTACGACCCCTGTGACCAGGCCAAGGCGCGCGAGCTGTATATCCGCGCCACCACTGGCCGCTACACCAAGGCACCGGGCGAGGATGACGTCAGCATCGCCAAGGGTATCACCGGCTACAAGGGCCGGGTACATGTGAACTTCGCCGCGCCCCTGACCGGCGAGTTCGAGGACACCAAGGTCCTGGCCACGGAAATGGACCGGCATATTCTCGAAGGTTATCGCCTGTTCCCGGTGCACTACCTGGCGTATGCCCAGTGGAGCGACGCCGATCCGCAATTGCCGGTGCCCGCCGCCGCCCAGGTGTTCCCCGCCGACGAACTGGCCAAGGCCCAAGCGCAATGGCAGAGTCGCCTGGACGCCTGCCCGGTCGAGCACCGTCCCTACCTGGTGCAGCAATATGCGACACCAGTGCGTAATCAGTATCGGGTCAAAGCCGGCCTGGCGCTTTAATAGCAACGCTTATAAACAACAACGGCGCCCACGGGCGCCGTTGTTGTTTCTGTTGGTCGGGTTAATTTCCGTTGTCACCGGAACGTCACCTTAACAAGCCAGTCTGTCGCCCCTCGATAGCCCACGGAGCTTGTCATGCTGCACGCAGAGAACCAGGATCGTCTTTATCTGATCGCCCCCAGCGACGAACAGGAGGCGCTGGTGGACGCCATGTCGTTCAACGTCCAGGACCGCCATTGGCTGGTGTATTGCGCCCTGGGCGGGCACCAGCACGCCGACCTGCCGGAAGCCGATCTGCTGACCGGGGTCAGTGTGCTCGATCTTTATGTGGAGGCGGCGTGAGGTTGCCACGCCAAGCCTTTGGGTGCCCTTGAGGGCCCCATCGCCGGCAAGCCGGCTCCTACAGGTTATTCGCTCAGCGCTTGGCCGATTTTCGGGTCCTTGAATACCCGGGTCAGCGCATCGCTCAACACGTCGCTGATCAACTTGGTGTTCGCCTCTTCGTTCGGCGCCATGCCGAAACGCTGGTTCAAGGACGCTCCGTAGCTACCGCTGTAACGACGGTTGGCGTTGGTCACGTCAGAGCGGAAGTTGGCGCCGATGGTCGCCTCGGTCACATACATGCCTTCCTTCGGCGACTGATAGGTCAGGTCGGACAAGGTCACGGTCAGTACCGGCGCGTTCATCGCATTCGGCGTCGGGGTAAAACCCAACAGGCGCACGGCCGCGTCGGCCTGGGCCTGCAGTCTCGGGATCAGGTCGGCACCTTGCACGGTAATGGCGCTGGTTTCAGGGTACAGGCCGCCCCGCGTGCCCAATACCGGCGAGCGACGACCGTCCACCACCCGCACCACCACCGGCTGGCCATGGCCGACCGGCGCCAGCTGAGTCGTGAGCGTGGGCTGCGGGCTGAGTTGTTGCGGGCTGTTGGCACAGCCGACAAGCGTCAAACTGGTTACAGCGATCAAACCGAACAACAGGCGTTGCAACATGCTCATCTCTCCAAGGACCAGGCATCATTCAAGCACTGAGTATAGCGGGGCCCGGGCGTCGCTAACCAGCACCGCCACTGCTTGCTGAAAAGTCTGACAAGCACGCCCGGCCGGCGTTCCCGTCACACGCCTGTCACACCGGCCTGCGACCCTGCCCACGGGCTCTGATCGACGCCGTTGCCCGGCATCTGACCAGATGCCGAATAAAAGTCATTAAACACGACCATTTTTCCCCGTTTCTTAGTTACAATCTCACCCCGATTATAAGGACGTCTCCTGATCGGGCCTCGCAGCACCGCCAATGCGCTTGCATCGGCACCTTCGTACTGCCCACAGAGAGCCGCCCACACAGATCGAGTGAAGCCGGCGAGCTTGCTGTTACCTGCGCAAACCACCGTTTTCAGCGAATCTGCCAGAGCTGCCCTTGTGCTCGCTCACTGAGTTGTTGGCCCGTGCCGCCTGCCCTTCCCGGCGGGTATTCGCACTGCGGGCCCGGTGACAGACCGCGGCAGCCCTTTTTTGAGGTTCACGTCTTCAAAAGAGCGTGAAAAAACGGGTTTTCACAACTTCACGAGAGTGTGGCGAACAAATGAATAGTTTCGCGTCTGAACAGGCACCATCAGCGTCCCCAACGACCTCATCACACAGGACCCGATACACCCCGACAGGTGCTTGACGCCTGTTCGCTTACGGATTTGGTTGCACGAATCGGACGCTCTTGACCATAAGTCGAATTGCCCGTGTTGCCCACACATGCGTTCATACGCACCTTGGGCCCACCGGCAGCGTCCGCTGAAGTTGCAAGAAATTGCGAAGAATCGGACATGGCCATCCTGGTCGGGTCATTGCTGGGCTAACGTTAAACGAGCCCCGCCCATGCCCGGCAGCCATGCCGTCAATGTGGTGCTGCAGATTTTGGAGACGCGTTAATGGCGCATAACGAAGCAGTTGATGTGGTCCTGGTTGGGGCCGGCATCATGAGTGCCACCCTTGCGGTGCTGCTCAAGGAGCTCGACCCCGCGATCAAGCTGGAAGTCGTCGAGCTGATGGATTCCGGTGCCGCGGAGAGTTCCAACCCGTGGAACAACGCCGGTACCGGCCATGCCGGGCTGTGCGAGCTGAACTACACGCCGCAGGCGGCTGACGGCTCCATCGACATCAAGAAAGCCGTGCACATCAACACCCAGTTCGAGGTGTCGAAGCAGTTCTGGGCCTATCTGGCCCAGAAAGGCACCTTCGGTTCGTGCAAGTCCTTCATCAGCCCGGTGCCGCACCTGAGCTTCGTCCAGGGCGACAAAGGCGTTGAGTTCCTCAGGAAACGCTTTGAGGCCCTGCATCCGCACCACGCCTTCACCGAGATGGAATACACCGAAGACCGGGCGAAGATGGCCGAGTGGATGCCGCTGATGATGCCGGGCCGGCCGGCCGACGAGGCGATTGCCGCGACCCGCGTGATGAAAGGCACCGACGTCAACTTCGGGGCCCTGACCAATCAGTTGCTCAAGCACCTGACCAGCGCCCCCGACACCCAGGTCAAGTACTGCAAGCGTGTCACCGGCCTCAAGCGCAACGGCGCCGGCTGGACCGTGAGCATCAAGGACGTGAACAGCGGCAACAGCCGTGACGTCGATGCCAAGTTCGTCTTCCTCGGCGCCGGCGGCGCGGCACTGCCGCTTCTGCAGGCTTCGGGCATCGAGGAAAGCAAGGGGTTCGGCGGCTTCCCGGTGAGCGGCCAGTGGCTGCGTTGCGACAATCCGGAAGTGGTCAAGCATCACCAGGCCAAGGTCTACAGCCAGGCCGCCGTGGGTTCGCCACCGATGTCGGTGCCGCACCTGGACACCCGCGTGGTCGACGGCAATAAGTCGCTGTTGTTCGGGCCTTATGCCGGTTTTACCACCAAGTTCCTCAAACACGGCTCGCTGATGGACCTGCCGCTGTCGGTGCGGGCCGGCAACATTGGCCCGATGCTGGCCGTGGCCCGCGACAACATGGACCTGACCAAGTACCTGATCAGCGAAGTGATGCAGTCCATGGAGCAGCGCCTGGAATCCCTGCGCCGCTTCTACCCGGAAGCGAAAGCCGAGGACTGGCGCCTGGAAGTGGCCGGCCAGCGGGTGCAGATCATCAAGAAGGACCCGAAGAAAGGCGGCGTCCTGCAGTTCGGTACCGAATTGGTTTCGGCCAAGGACGGCTCGTTGGCCGCCCTGCTCGGTGCCTCGCCGGGCGCTTCGGTGACCGTATCGATCATGCTCGAACTGATCGAACGCTGCTTCCCGGAAAAGGCCAAGGGCGAGTGGGCGGCCAAACTCCATGAAATCTTCCCGGCACGGGAAAAGGTCCTGGAGACGGATGCGCGGTTGTATCGCCAGATCAACGCGCAGAACAACGTCCGCCTGGAACTGGTTGAGCCGAGCAGCGAGACCGAAAGCTACGCTTGAGGTGAGCGCTGACAAAAAACGCCCCGCCCTTCGGTTGAAGAGCGGGGCGTTTTTTTGCTCGGGGTTTAACGAAAATCCGCGTTATCGTTCATCGCGAGCAAGCTGGCGCCTACAGGAACGGCGCCGAACACGAAATGTCGGTTCGCCGCAGCATTGTAGGAGCAAGCTTGCTCGCGATGCAGGCGACGCGGTCTTGAACCTTACCCGCGAGCGTTGTCGATCAACTCGATATAGTCGCCGGCATTGCGCTGGTCGCGGATCAGGCTCACGAAGTCCTGGCCGTGCTCGTCCTTGCCGTCGAGGTCATAACCGGCTTCCTTGAAGAACGCCAGGAAGCGCTCGAAATCGTCGATACGCAGGCCGCGGTAGGCCTTGATCAGCTTGTGCAGGGACGGCGAGGTGGCGTCGACTGGCTCGAAATCGAGAAACAACTTGATCTGCGCATCGCCGATCTCGTCACCAATCACCTGTTTCTTATCTTTGCGCATTACCGGCTCCAGCCAACAGACATTACACGGGGCAGGCAGTTTACCCCCGCCTCTGCTCCGGTCTCAACGAGTAGTAACTGATCCGGTCCGCAAGTGCGCCAATGGCTAAACCCCGAGCATAAAAACTGTGCTCCCAACCGCTCATGTGGCGTCTAGCAGCATGTAGCCCCGCAACCCGGCGGGAAGTGACTGCGAGCCCGAGCATGCAAGCGCTGTTGAACGAAATCCTCGATGAAGTCCGGCCATTGATCGGCCAGGGCAAAGTGGCCAATTACATTCCGGCGCTGGCCGATGTGCCTGGCAATCAGCTGGGTGTTGCCGTGTACAGCAACGACGGCGAGCTGTTCCAGGCCGGCGATGCGCAGACGCCGTTCTCGATCCAGAGTATTTCCAAGGTCTTCAGCCTGGTGCAGGCGATCCATCACTCCGGCGAAGCGATCTGGGAGCGACTGGGCCATGAGCCCTCCGGGCAGCCGTTCAACTCACTGGTGCAGCTGGAGTTCGAACGCGGTCGCCCGCGCAATCCGTTTATCAACGCCGGTGCCCTGGTGATCTGCGATATCAATCAATCGCGTTTCGCCGCGCCGGCACTGTCGATGCGCGATTTCGCCCGGCGCCTGTCGGGCAATATGCAGGTCATGGTGGACGGCAAGGTCGCCGAGTCGGAATACCAGCACCGGGCGCGCAACGCGGCCATGGCCTATCTGATGCAGTCGTTCGGCAATTTTCACAACGATGTCGAAGCCGTGCTGCGCAGCTATTTCAGCCACTGCGCCCTGCGCATGAACTGCATCGACCTGGCGCGGGCGTTCGGCTTCCTGGCCAATGACGGATTCTGCAAGCACAGCGGCGAGCAGATCCTGACCCGCCGCCAGACCCAGCAGGTCAACTCGATCATGGCCACTAGCGGGCTGTATGACGAGGCCGGGAATTTTGCCTATCGGGTCGGCTTGCCGGGCAAGAGCGGTGTCGGCGGTGGGATTGTTGCGGTGGTTCCGGGGCGCTTTACCGTGTGCGTGTGGGCGCCGGAGCTGAATGCGGCTG
Organism: Pseudomonas sp. GW821-FHT04D07; assembly: GCF_059420225.1. NCBI lineage: Bacteria > Pseudomonadati > Pseudomonadota > Gammaproteobacteria > Pseudomonadales > Pseudomonadaceae > Pseudomonas > Pseudomonas sp. GW821-FHT04D07. The sequence continues at coordinate 51,825 of NZ_JBWKTH010000004.1, read as the reverse complement.
GCAACTCGCTGGTGGGGATGGCGGTGTTGGAGTTGCTGAGTCAACGGATCGGTTGGTCGGTGTTCTAAAACAGCCTAAGCCTTGGTTGCCGGTAGACAGCCCGGCCAACACGCCCCCTCCCTGTAGGAGCCAGCTTGCTGGCGATTGCGATCTGGCAGTCGATATTGTTGTCGTCTGATATACCGCTATCGCCAGCAAGCTGGCTCCTACAGTGATTGCGATCTGGCAGTCGACATTGTTGTCGTCTGATATACCGCTATCGCCAGCAAGCTGGCTCCTACAGGGTTGATGGCGTCGCTGAGGCCTCAGGTGATCGGCGCCGGATTGAACAAGGTAATGTCGTTGTGCAGCTTGTGCTGCTCGGCCCAGGTCCGTTTCCGGCCGCTGGCGACATCCAGGTAGTAGTTGAACAACTCCCAACCCAGGTCCTCGATAGAAGCCCGTCCGGTCGCAATCCGCCCGGCATCGATATCGATCAGGTCCGGCCAGCGCTGCGCCAACTCGGTACGGGTCGAGACCTTCACCACCGGGGCCATCGCCAGCCCATAAGGCGTGCCACGCCCGGTGGTGAACACGTGCAGGTTCATCCCGGCCGCCAGTTGCAAGGTACCGCAGACAAAATCACTGGCCGGCGTCGCACAGAAGATCAGGCCCTTGCGCGTAAAGCGCTCGCCCGGACCGAGCACGCCGTTAATCGCGCTGCTGCCGGACTTGACGATGGAGCCCAGGGACTTCTCGACAATATTCGACAACCCGCCCTTCTTGTTCCCCGGCGTGGTATTGGCGCTGCGATCGGCCTCGCCCTTGGCCAGGTAGCGGTCGTACCAATCCATCTCGCGCACCAGCGCCTCGGCCACCGGCAGGCTTTCCGCCCGCGAGGTCAGCAGGTAGATCGCATCGCGCACTTCCGTGACTTCGGAAAACATCACCGTCGCCCCGGCCCGCAACAACAGATCGGACGCATAACCCAAGGCCGGGTTGGCAGTGATCCCGGAAAACGCATCGCTGCCGCCACACTGCATACCGAGAATCAACTCCGACGCTGGCACGGTTTCCCGACGCCGCAGATCAAGTTTCTTCAGACGGGTTTCCGCCAACGCCATGATCTGCTCGATCATCTCGGTAAAACCATGGCTGGAATCCTGCAGCCGATACAACCACGGCTCGCTCAGGTCCACCGAGCTGTCGCCCTCGTGCATCACCTGGCCGGCCTGCAACTTCTCGCAGCCGAGGCTGATCACCAATGCTTCGCCACCCAGGTTGGGGTTGCGCGCCAGGTTGCGCACGGTGCGAATCGGGATATAGGCGTCGGTCGCGGTAATCGCCACGCCGCAGCCATAGCTGTGGGTCAACGCCACCACGTCATCGACATGCGGGTACTTGGGCAGCAGTTCGTCCTTGATGCGCTTGACCGCATGGTCCAGCACCCCGGTGACGCACTGCACCGTGGTGGTGATACCGAGGATATTGCGCGTACCGACGGTGCCGTCGGCATTGCGATAACCTTCGAAGGTGAAGCCTTCAAGCGGCGCCTGGGCCGTCGGCACATCGGTGGACAACGGCAGGCTGTCCAGCGGCGGCGCGGTGGGCATGCGCAACTGATCTTCCTTGACCCAACTGCCCTGGGGAATCGGCAGCAACGCATAACCGATGACCTGGCCGTAGCGGATCACTTCGCCACCCTCGGCGATATCCACCAGCGTCACCTTGTGGCTCTGGGGAATGTGCTCGCGGGTCACCAGGCCGTCCGCGAACTCGGTGCCGGCCGGCACACCCTGGTCATTGACCACGATCACCACATTGTCCCGCTCGTGCAGGCGGATGTAGCGCGGCGAGTCGGAATGTTCAATCAACTGCATGACGCCGCTCCTCAGGAATGGGCTTGGGACAGACGGGGTTCGCTATCGTGCTTGGGGCCGGCCGGTGGCTCGCGCAGTTCGACCCGCTTGATCTCACCGACGATCACCACATAGCTGATCACCGCCAACAGCGCATTGGCGCCGACAAACACCAGAGCCCACTTGAACGAACCGGTGGCGCTGATGATGTAGCCGATTACGATCGGCGTGGTGATGGAAGCGATATTGCCGAACATGTTGAACAGACCGCCACTCAAGCCGGCAATCTGCTTCGGCGAGGTATCGGAAACCACGGCCCAACCCAGCGCACCGACCCCCTTGCCGAAGAACGCCAGGGCCATGAAGCCCACCACCATCCATTCGATATCGACGTAGTTGCAGGCGACGATGGTGGTCGAGAGCAACAGACCGCCGATAATCGGCGCCTTGCGGGCGAAGGTCAGGGAATGGCCGCGACGCAGCAGATAATCGGAAATGATCCCACCCAGCACGCCACCGATAAAGCCGCAGATGGCCGGCAAGGAGGCGATGAAGCCGGCCTTGAGGATGGTCATGCCACGTTCCTGCACCAGGTACACCGGGAACCAGGTCAGGAAGAAATAGGTGATGCCGTTGATGCAGTACTGGCCCAGGTAAACCCCGAGCATCATGCGGTTGCTCAGCAGTTGGCGCACATAGTCCCACTTCGGACCGCCGCCGGCGGCCTTGCCCTGGTCCATGTCGACCATGCCGCCGTTCTCGGCAATATGGGTGAACTCGGCGTCGTTGATCATCGGGTGCTGGCGCGGGCTGTGGATAACTTTCAGCCAGATCAGCGAAAACACCACGCCCAGGCAACCCATCACCAGGAACACATGCTGCCAGCCGAAGGTGAAGACGATCCAACCCATCAGCGGCGCGAACAGCACGGTGGCGAAATATTGCGCGGAGTTGAAGATCGCCGAGGCGGTGCCGCGTTCAGCGGTAGGGAACCAGGCCGCGACGATGCGGGCATTACCGGGAAAGGATGGCGCTTCGGCCAGGCCCACCAGGAAGCGCAGCATGAACAACGCGACCACGGCGGTGGAGACACCGAACTCGCCGACATAACCTTGCAGGGCAGTGAACAGCGACCAGGTGAAGATGCTCAGCGCATAGACCTTCTTCGAGCCGAAACGGTCGAGCAGCCAGCCGCCGGGAATCTGCCCGAGCACATAGGCCCAGCCGAAGGCGGAGAAGATATAACCGAGGGTGACGGCGTCGATGCCGAGGCTTTTTTGCAGGCTGGAGCCGGCAATGGCGATGGTGGCACGGTCGGCGTAGTTGATCGTGGTCACCAGGAACAGCATGAACAGAATCAAATAGCGGACGTGTGTCTGCTTGGTCGCTTGCATGTAGATGTACTCCCACTCTTTATTTTTTTACGCGGGTAAAACATTCAGTGATGTACCGCACGGGGCTTCAGGCAAGGGCCCCGTGCGGGTAAAGCGGGTTACGAACCGATGTAGCTGGTCTTGACCACGGTGTAGAACTCCTGGGCGTAGCGACCTTGCTCACGGGAACCGTAGGACGAACCTTTGCGCCCGCCGAACGGCACGTGGTAATCCACGCCCGCGGTCGGCAGGTTGACCATCACCATCCCGGCCTGGGAGTGGCGCTTGAAGTGATTGGCGTACTTCAGCGAAGTGGTGGCGATACCGGCGGAGAGACCGAACTCGGTGTCGTTGGCCATGGCCAGCGCGGCTTCGTAATCGGCTACGCGAACGATGTTGGCCACCGGGCCGAAGATCTCTTCGCGACTGATGCGCATCGAGGCTTCGCTGTCGGCAAACAGCGTTGGCGCGAGGAAATAGCCCTCGGTATCGCAGGTCACCAACTCACCGCCGCAGACCAGGCGCGCGCCTTCGGACTGGCCGATGGAGATGTAGCTCAGATCCTGTTCCAGTTGCGCCTGGGACACCACCGGACCGATATCGGTACCGCTCTTGAGGGCGTGACCGACCTTGATCGAACGCATGCGCTCGGCCATGGCCTCGACGAACTTGTCGTGAATCCCGGCGGTGACGATCAAACGGCTGGACGCCGTGCAACGTTGGCCGGTGGAGTAGAACGCACTCTGCACCGCCAGCTCGACGGCCTGCTTGAGGTCAGCGTCGTCGAGGATGACCTGGGGGTTCTTACCGCCCATCTCCAACTGCACCTTGGCCTGGCGCGACACGCAGTTGACCGCGATCTGCCGGCCGACGCCGACCGAGCCGGTAAAGCTGATGCCGTCGACTTTCGGGCTGTTGACCATGGCCTCGCCGACCAGCCGGCCGCTGCCCATCACCAGGTTGAACACACCGGCCGGGAAACCGGCGCGGGAAATGATTTCCGCCAGGGCCCAGGCACAACCCGGCACCAGTTCGGCCGGCTTGAGTACCACGCAGTTGCCGTAGGCCAGGGCCGGAGCGATTTTCCAGGCCGGAATCGCGATCGGGAAGTTCCACGGGGTGATCAGGCCAACCACGCCCAACGCTTCACGGGTCACTTCGACGTTGACGCCCGGACGGACCGACGGCAGATAATCGCCGGACAAACGCAGGCATTCACCGGCGAAGAACTTGAAAATATTGCCGGCACGGCTGACTTCGCCGATAGCCTCGGGCAGGGTCTTGCCCTCCTCCCGGGCCAGCAGGTTACCGAGCTCTTCGCGACGGGCGAGAATTTCCGCACCGACCTTGTCCAACGCATCGCTGCGGGCCTGGATGCCGGAGGTGGACCAGGCCGGGAACGCCTCACGGGCGGCGTCGATGGCCGACTGCACCTGGGCCAGGTCCGCCTTGGCGTACTCGCCAATGACATCGGACAAATCCGACGGGTTGATATTCGCCGAATACTCGGCACCCGCGACCCACTGGCCGCCGATGTAGTTGTCGAAACGCTTTGCATCTGCCACGGAAAACCTCCTGAACCGAAAAAGCCGCTGATTGCTCAGCGGCCTGGTTTATTCGTTGTTACTGCGCGCCTTGCTTGTCGATCAGCGCGGCCAAAGCGTCGTATTCATCCGGCAGCAGATCGGTCAGCGGCGTGCGCACGGGACCGGCGTCATAACCGACGATCTTCGCCCCGGCCTTGACGATACTCACCGCGTAACCGGCGCGACGGTTACGGATATCCAGGTACGGCAGGAAGAAGTCGTCGATGATCTTGCTGACGGTGGCGTGATCGTCCCGGGCAATGGCGTGGTAGAAATCCATCGCGGTTTTCGGGATGAAGTTGAACACCGCCGAAGAGTAGACCGGCACACCGAGGGCCTTGTAGGCCGCGGCATAGACTTCCGCGGTGGGCAGGCCGCCCAGGTAGCTGAAACGATCGCCGAGACGGTGACGGATCGACACCATCAGTTCGATATCGCCCAGGCCATCCTTGTAGCCGATCAGGTTCGGGCAGCGCTCGGCCAGACGTTCCAGCAGAGGAGCGGTCAGGCGGCAGACGTTGCGGTTGTACACCACCACGCCGATCTTCACCGACTTGCACACGGCTTCAACGTGGGCGGCAACGCCTTCCTGACTGGCTTCGGTCAGGTAGTGCGGCAACAACAGCAGGCCTTTGGCCCCCAGGCGTTCGGCTTCCTGAGCGTACTCGATGGCCTGGCGGGTCGCACCACCGACACCGGCGAGGATCGGCACGCTGCCGGCACAGGTATCGACGGCGGTTTTCACCACTTCGGAATATTCACTGGCTGCCAGGGAGAAAAATTCACCGGTACCGCCGGCGGCGAACAGCGCAGTCGCGCCGTAAGGGGCCAGCCACTCCAGGCGCTTGATGTAGCCAGCGCGATGGAAATCGCCCTGGGCATTGAAATCGGTCACCGGGAAGGACAGCAGGCCGGAGGAAAGGATGGACTTCAGTTCTTGTGGATTCATTATTCGAACACCCTGGAAAGCACGTTGTGATGAAAGAGACAGCGCAGGCTGGCTGATGTCGTACGTCATCGTACAACTTAAATAACAAAGGTCAACAGGAATCGCTCAACAGATCCCACAAGACTTTCCTTCCTTGATGTAGGATTTTTTCATCAAAGTTCAATTTTAACTGTATATCAATACAGCTATTTTGAACGGAAAAGACGACATATCAAGGAGCCAGACATGTCAGCCATCCAACAGCGCGCGCAGGACTTCCTGCTGCACGAAAGTGGTATTTGATGGGCCGGCGAAAGCCGCGAAATGGGCGGTGCGTGTGGATCGGACGATCCTGAGAAGCGTATAAAGCACCTGAATGTTAAGCACCTGAATGTGGGAGCGGAGCTTGCCCGCGAAGGCGGCCTTGAAGCCGCCAAAAGCTTCGCGGGCAAGCTCCGCTCCCACACAAGCTCAACCCCCACACAAGCTCCGTTCCCACAGAATCCGTATTTCAGGCTTTGATCGCTGATCAGCCCTTCTGCGCCTCGGCCTCTTCATGGGCCTGGCGCAACCGCTCGCGGCTATTGGTCAGATGCAAACGCATCGCTGCCCGCGCCGCATCGGAATCCTGACGCGCTATCGCTTCATAGATCTCTTCATGCTCACGCCCCAGCCGATTCATGTAGTGCTGCTGGTCATCATGGGCCAGCCGCGCCGAATTCAAACGGGTCCGGGGAATGATACTGGTGCCCAGGTGGGTCATGATATCGGTGAAGTAGCGGTTGCCGGTGGACAGGGCAATCTGCAGGTGGAACTGGAAATCCGAAGCCACCGCATCGCTGGCGTGGGCCGCACTTTCATTCAACGCATCCAGCGCCGCGCGCATCGCCGCCAACTGCTCGGTGCTACGGCGTTGCGCCGCCAACCCCGCCGACTCGACTTCCAGACTGATACGCAACTCCAGAATCGCCAACACATCGCGCAGGGTCACCACCGTCGCCGGATCGATACGAAAACCGCTGGGGCTCGGCGTATCCAGCACAAAAGTGCCGATGCCATGGCGGGTTTCCACCTGCCCGGCCGCCTGCAGGCGCGAGATCGCCTCGCGCACCACCGTGCGGCTGACACCATGGGCCTCCATGATTGCCGACTCGGTGGGTAACTTGTCCCCGCGCTTGAGCTGGCCGTCGCGGATCTGCTCGGAGAGCACCGTGACCAACTCCTGGGCAAGACTGCGGCGCTTTCGGGTCGGGCGAAGCCCGGCGCTCTGGTTTTCCATATCGAACATCTATCTCGGCTGAACGGCTGAGCGCGCATCATAGCTCAACCGGGTTGTACGCTCACCGTTGACTATGCGCTGACGGCCTCCTGAGTGACCAGGTGTCCGCGCTCGATACGCAGATGTCGCGGGTGGAACTTGTTCAGGCTGCTGCGGTGGCCGACACTGACAATACTCAAGCCTGGAATCTGATCGATCAGCGCCTGATACAACACGGCTTCATCCTCCTCGTCCATGGCCGCCGTGGCCTCGTCGAGGAACAACCATTGCGGGGTATAGAGCAGCGCACGGGCGAAAGCCAACCGCTGCTGCTCGCCCGGCGACAACATCCGCTGCCAGTGATTGCTCTCATCCAGCCGTTCGGCCAGGTGCGGCAGGCGGCACGTCTGCAAGACCTCCTGGTAACGCTCATCCGGGTAGGCATCACCGGACTGTGGATAACTCATCACCTCACGCAGGCTGCCAATCGGCAGGTAAGGCTTCTGCGGCAGGAACAGCGAGCGCCCGGCTGGCAAGCGAATGCTACCGGCGCCACGCGGCCAGAGATTACCCATGGCGCGCAACAGAGTACTTTTACCACTGCCGGAACGCCCACTGAGCATCAAGCGTTCGCCGGGGGCCACACTCATGCTCGCGCCAGTCAGCAAATGCCGACCGTCCGCCAGATCCAGGTTCAGGTTGCTCACCTGCAATGCCTCGCCCTGGCTCTGCACGTCAATGGCAGGCGCACGGCCTTCATTGTCGTCCATGGCCTGACGGAAACTCAGCAACCGGTCACAGGTCGCCTTCCATACCGCGATAGTGGAGTAAGCATCGATGAACCAGCTGAAGTTTTCCTGCACATTGCCAAAGGCCGAGTTGATCTGCATCAGCTCGCCGAGCTGGATCTTGCCGGCGAAATAGCGCGGCGCCGCCACCATGAAGGGGAAGATGATCGCGATCTGAGTGTAACCGGAGGTGAAGAACGTCAGGCGCTTGGTGACCCGCATCAGCGCCCAGTAGTTGGACCAGACCTTGCCGAAACGTGTACTGAGACGCTGGTTCTCATTGGGCTCGCCGTCATACAGGGCAATGCTTTCGGCGTTTTCACGCACCCGCACCAACGAAAAGCGCATATCGGCTTCAAAGCGTTGTTGTTGATTATTCAGTGGGATCAGGTGGCTACCGATCACCCGGGTCAACCAACTGCCGATGACCGCATAGAGGAAAGCGCACCAGAACATGTAGCCGGGAATGGTGACGCCAAAGACTTCGATACTTCCCGATATCCCCCAGAGAATGATAGAGAACGACACCAGACTGACCACCGTGCGAAACAGCCCCAAGCCCAGGGTCAAGGTGTCGCTGGTAAAGCTGTTGAGGTCTTCGCTCAGTCGCTGGTCCGGGTTATCGGTGTTTCCGCTCGCCTCCATCTGGTAGTAGTTCTTGTGTTCGAGCCAGCGTTTGAAATGCTGCTCGGTCAGCCAGCGGCGCCAACTGATGGTCAGCATCTGCGTCAGGTACAGCCGATAGACCGCACCGAGGATGGCAACCGCGGCAATACCGCAGAAATACAGGATCAGGTGCCAGAAGGCCTCACTGTTTTTCTCCTGCAAGGCGTTGTAGAAATCCTTGTACCAATTGTTGAACCAGACCGAAATGCCGACGCTGAATAGCGACAGGGCCACGACACTGATCAGCAACAACCAGGCCTTGCCCTTCTCTTCGCTACGCCAGTAAGGCGAGGCCAGTTGCCAGATCCTACGAAAAAAATGTCCTTTTACTGCATCGTTGACCGCGGAATATTCAGCGTTCTTAGTCATTCTAAGACTCGGTTGGCGTAAGAAATTTCACCAGCCGATCATAGATGATTCGCACGGGATATCGTGCGAATTGAAAGGATTCTGTTCAGCGCCGGTTCAGCGCCGCACCGGCCGTTTCTGTAATTTGCGCTGCAAGGTCCGCCGATGCATGCCCAGGGCGCGGGCGGTGGCGGAGATATTGCCTTCGTGCTCGGTCAGTACGCGCTGGATATGCTCCCATTGCAGACGATCCACCGACATCGGGTTTTCCGGCACCAGGGTGTCGAGATCGGCATGCTCGGAGAGCAAGGCAGCCAGCACGTCGTCGGCGTCCGCCGGCTTGCACAGGTAGTTGCAGGCCCCGCGCTTGATCGCTTCCACCGCCGTGGCGATGCTCGAATAACCGGTGAGGATCAGCACGCGCATCTCCGGATCGAGCTCCAGCAGCTTGGGCAGCAGCACCAGGCCGGAATCGCCGTCCATCTTCAGGTCCAGCGCGGCGTAGTCCGGCAGGTCCTGCTGGGCCAGGATCAGCCCCTCTTCGGCGGAACCGGCGGTGCTGACGCGAAAACCGCGGCGGCTCATGGCCCGCGCCATCACGCGGGTAAAGGTGGCATCGTCGTCCACCAGCAACAGGTGCGGCAGCTCCTCGCCTTCGACCTGGATCTCGTCACTCATGCTTCGTCTCCTCGGGCAACACGAGGCAGGCGCAGCTCGGTGAGCGTGCCACCTTCCTCATGACTGTAGAGTTTCACCGAGCCGCCGGCGCGTGTCACGCTGGCCTTGCTCAAGAACAGGCCCAGGCCGAAACCTTTGCCCTTGGTGGTAAAAAACGGTTTGCCGATCTGCTCGGCGATGGCCAGCGGCACACCGGCGCCGTGGTCGCGAATGCTGATGGTGAGGTTTTCCTCATTCCAATCCAGCCGTACTTCCAGCCCCTCGGGACAGGCGTCGGCGGCGTTGTTCAACAGGTTGAGCAAGGCCTGGGTCAGGTCCGCCGGCGGTGCCAGGCGCGGCACCTCGCCCTGACCCAGGCGCTGGAAGCGATAACTGGCTTCCGGGCGCATCAGGTGCCAACGGTTCAGCGCTTCGTCGAGCCAGACCGTGACATCCTGCATCTCCACCGCCAGCCGGCGATTGGCCTCGGCGGCGCGGACCAGTTGCTGCAGGGTCTGCTTGCACAGCTTGACCTGGTCCTGGAGCACGCTCAGGTCGTCCTGGAGCAGTGGGTCCGGATGGTCCTGGCGCATTTCCTTGAGCAGCACGCTCATGGTCGCCAAGGGCGTACCCAGTTCATGGGCGGCGCCGGCGGCCTGGGTTGCCACGGCCAGCAGTTGCTGGTCACGCAGGCCCTCTTCACGGCGCAAGGCACGCAATTCTTCCTGGCGGCGCAATTCCTCGGCCATCTTTGCGGCGAAGAAGGTAATCACCGCGGCGGCCAGGGCAAAGCTCAGCCACATGCCGTAGATCTGCAGCTTCTCACGGGAGATCGGGAAGGTTTCCAGCGGGTAGAACTGCACCAGCAACAGGGTGTACAGCACCAGCGCCGCGCCGGAGAGAACCACCGAATAGCGCCAGGGCAAGGTCACCGCGGCGATGGTCAGGGGCACCAGGTAATAGGAGACGAAGGGGTTGGTCGAACCACCGGAGAAATACAGCAAGGCGCTGTGGATAAACAGGTCGCAGGCCAGTTGCACGGCGTATTCGAGTTCGGTGACCGGCCAGGTGGTGCGCAGGCGCACCACCGTGAAGGCGCAGAGCACCATGGAACAACCCAGGGTCATCGCCAGTTGCAACCAGGGCAACGGCAGCAACTGGAACCAGTAGGCGATGCCCACGGAACCGGCCTGGGCGGCCAGCACCAGAATACGGATAAAGGTCAGGCGCCAGAGATTCTGACGGGTCGCGGACAGCAATTGAACGGGGGCGAGCATGAGCTCTCCTGATGAGTGCTCCAGGCGGATCGCCACGAGTATAACCAGCCGGGGGGCGGACAGGCGAATGTGCGGCAAACCGCCACAGCCGGCAAACACCGGTCCTGGGCAAAGGGCACGCGCTGCGGTGAAGGGGCTTGCCCTGATGCCATTCAGTTAAGGAAATGGAATATTGAAAACACTCTGTAACTGTGGGAGCGGAGCTTGCCCGCGAAGAACGATGACGCGGTGTACCTGCAAGACCGCGGTGCTCCCCTCGCGGGCAAGCTCCGCTCCCACAGTTTTTTGCGCATGAGGCTATTGTTGCACTCCCCCCATATGTGGAATTGATTAGTGGGATTTTTCGCACTCTGTCGAGTTGCCTGCCACCCGGTGGTTCTATATGTATTGAAGTTGTAACAACGCGAACCGGACAATCCCGGCGTAGTCTGATGCCTGCACGCGGGACTGCCCGACAAGACCCGCGCATCGAATCCCAAGGAGCTCTATATGCACTTCACGCGCCGCGCCGCCCTGCTCGCCCTCAGCCTCAGCACCCTTGCCAGCCTGCCGGCCCTGGCCGCCGAAGAGCCGCACTACAACCGGATTTCCCTACGCGCCGAAGCCAGCCAGGAAGTGGCCCGCGACCTGATGATCGTGACCCTCTATACCGAGGCGCAGAACAGCGATCCGGCCAAGCTCGCCGCCGACATCACCACCACCCTGAACAAGGCGCTGGGCCAGGCCAAGGCAGTCAAGGAGATCAACCTGCGCCAGGGCAGCCGTAACAGCTACCCGATCTACGACAACAAGACCCAGAAGATCACCGGCTGGCGTGAACGCGCCGAGCTGCGCCTGGAAAGCAGCGATTTCGCCGCATTGTCCAAGCTGACCGGCGATCTGATGCAGGACCTGAAAATGGACAGCATGGACTTCGCCATCTCCACCAGCAGCCGCAAGGCCAGCGAGGATGCCCTGCTCAAGGAGGCCATCGCCGCGTTCAAGGCCCGCGCCCAACTGGCCACCGATGCGCTGGGTGGCAAGGGCTACAAGATTGTCAGCCTGAACCTCAACAGCAACGGTTATCCACAGCCGTTCCCGCGTGGTGCGATGATGATGATGAAACCCTCGGCCAAGGAGGACGCACCAACGCCGGACGTGGAAGCCGGCAAGGCACAAGTCAACATGAATGCCGATGGGGTGATCGAGGTCCTGCAGTAATTACAGGTTCGCAGGCTGAACGCGCTCCTTTATAGAAGCTGGCTTGCTGGCGATGAGGCCCGTAAGCCTTGCATCGCCTGATCGGCCGTCATCGCCGGCAAGCCGGGCTCCTACAGGATTTGTGGCGTTTTCCAGAGCGAATTTTCTCAGTCGTCTCCATTAACTGTGGGCACCAAGGCCTCGATGGGGCGTGCTAGAGTCGGGCCTCTCCCCGCTCTATTACGCACCTTCGAGGCCTTTTAATGGAAAAGATTGCCTTCAAACCGCTGCTGCTGGCCGCCACCTTGCTGGCCTGTACACCCTTGGCCCAGGCCGCCTCGACCCTGGTCTACTGCTCCGAGGCCAGCCCCGCCGGTTTCGACCCCAGCCAGTACACCAGCGGCACCGACTTCGACGCCTCGGCTGAAACCGTGTTCAACCGCCTGGCCCAGTTCAAACGCGGTGGCACCGAGGTCGAACCCGGCCTGGCCACGAGTTGGGACGTTGCCCCGGACGGCCTGGCCTACACTTTCCACCTGCGCTCCGGGGTGAAGTTCCACAGCACCGACGACTTCAAGCCGAGCCGCGACTTCAATGCCGAAGACGTGCTCTTCACTTTCCAGCGCCTGCTCGACGCCAATCACCCGTTCCGCAAGGCCTACCCTTCCGAATCGCCCTATTTCAGCGATATGGACCTCAACACCACGATCAAGAACGTCGAAAAACTCGACGAGCAGACCGTGCGCTTCAACCTGAACCATATCGACGCCGCCTTCGTGCAGAACCTGGCCATGAGCTTCGCCTCGATCCAGTCCGCCGAGTACGCCGCGCAACTGCTCAAGGAAGGCCGCGCCGCCGACATCAACCAGAAGCCGGTGGGCACCGGCCCGTTCGTGTTCAAGCGTTACCAGAAGGACTCGCAGATCCGCTACGTGGCCAACAAGAACTACTGGAAACCCGAGGACGTCAAACTCGACAACCTGATCTTCGCCATCACCCCGGATGCCGCCGCCCGCCTGCAAAAACTCAAGGCCGGGGAGTGCCAGGTCAGCGGTTACCCGCGCCCGGCCGATATCGAGATCATGAAGCAGGACAAGAACCTGCTGGTGCTGCAACAACCGGGTTTCAACCTCGGCTTCCTCGCCTACAACGTCACCCACAAGCCCCTCGACCAGCTCAAGGTCCGCCAGGCCCTGGACATGGCCATCGACAAGCCGGCGATCATCAAGGCGGTCTACCAGAGCGCCGGGCAACTGGCGCAGAACGCCCTGCCGCCGGGCCAATGGTCCTATGACCCGAACATCAAGGACGCGCCCTACGACCCGACCAAGGCCCGCGCACTGCTCAAGGAAGCCGGCGTGGCCGAAGGCACCCCCATCGACCTGTGGGCGATGACCGTGCAACGGGCCTCCAACCCCAACGCACGGATGTCGGCGCAGATGATCCAGGCCGACTGGGCCAAGGTCGGGATCAAGGCCAATATCGTCAGCTATGAGTGGGGCGAATACATCAAGCGCGCCAAGAACGGCGAGCATGACGTCATGATCTATGGCTGGACCGGCGACAACGGTGATCCGGACAACTGGCTCGGCGTGCTCTACAGCTGCGCCGCGGTCAAGGGCAGCAACTACGCGAAATGGTGCGACCCGGCCTATGATCAACTGATCCAGAAAGCCAAGCTCAGCAGCAACCACGACGAGCGGGTCAAGTTCTACCAGCAGGCGCAGAAAGTCCTCAAGGAACAGGTGCCGATCACCCCGATCGCCAACTCGACGGTGTTCCAGCCGATGCGCCGGGAAGTGCATGACTTCAAGATCAGTCCGTTCGGCCTGACCCCCTTCTATGGCGTGAGCCTGGGCCAGTAACTCAACGCCCCAACCGGGTGCGCCCGACGCCCCGGTTGCTCGCTTGAAGTGCGCCCCGCGCACCTGAAAATCCCCTCGAAAGCTGACAAATGCGTCAGAATTTACACATATGCGACATTCCTGTACGTTCGTGCCACTCTTTGAGGCTTCGCACCGCTCTGCATCTTGCAATGGGTATGGGGCCTGCATAAGTATCGGCAGGTCGACTCACGAGGTCGTCCTCAAAACCAAAAATGACAACAAATCATGAGGCCACCATGCTTAAAAAAGCAGTCATTCCGTTTTTAGTCGGCGCAGGCCTCTTGGCCAGCGCACCGTTCGCCGTCGCTGCGACTAACCTGGTGTTCTGCTCCGAAGGGAGCCCGGCCGGTTTCGATCCAGGCCTGTACACCGCCGGAACCGACTTCGACGCCTCCGCGGAAACCGTTTTCAACCGTCTGAGCCAGTTCGAACGTGGCGGCACCGCCGTGATTCCTGGCCTGGCGACCAGCTGGGACGTGACCCCGGACGGCCTGAGCTACACCTTCCACCTGCGTGAAGGCGTCAAGTTCCACACCACCGATTACTTCAAACCGACGCGTAACTTCAACGCCGACGACGTGCTGTTCACCTTCAACCGCATGCTCGACAAGGACATGCCGTTCCGCAAGGCCTACCCGACCGAATTCCCGTACTTCACCGACATGGGCATGGACGGCAACATCACCAAGGTGGAAAAACTCGACGACAAGACCGTCAAGTTCACCCTGAAGACCGTGGATGCCGCGTTCATCCAGGACTTGGCGATGAGCTTCGCCTCCATCCAGTCCGCCGAGTACGCCGACAAGCTGCTCAAGGAAGGCAAGGCCAGCGACATCAACCAGAAGCCGATCGGCACTGGTCCGTTCGTGTTCAAGAGCTACCAGAAAGACTCGAACATCCGCTACACCGGGAACAAGGACTACTGGAAGCCTGAGGACGTCAAGGTCGACAACCTGATCTTCGCCATCACCACCGACCCGTCGGTACGTGCGCAGAAGCTCAAGAAAGGCGAATGCCAGATCACCGCCTACCCACGTCCGGCCGACATCGCCCCGCTCAAGGCCGACAGCAACCTGAAGATGCCTGAACAGGCCGGTTTCAACCTGGGTTACATCGCCTACAACGTGATGCCGGTCCTCAAGGGCCAGACCGCCACCAACCCACTGGCGGACCTGCGCGTACGCGAAGCGCTGGACATGTCGGTGAACAAGAAGCAGATCATCGAATCGGTTTACCAGGGCGCCGGCCAATTGGCTGTCAATGCCATGCCGCCGACCCAATGGTCCTATGACACCACCGTCAAGGACGCCAAGTACGACCCGGAAAAGGCCAAGGAACTGCTCAAGGAAGCTGGCGTCAAGCCGGGCACCGAGATCACCCTGTGGGCCATGCCGGTCCAGCGTCCGTACAACCCCAACGCCAAGCTGATGGCTGAAATGCTCCAGTCCGACTGGAAGAATATCGGCCTCAACGTCAAGATCGTCAGCTACGAGTGGGGCGAATACCTCAAGCGTGCCAAGGGTGGCGAGCAGCAAGCCATGCTGATTGGCTGGAGCGGCGACAATGGGGACCCCGATAACTGGCTGGGCGTGCTGTTCGGCTGTGACGCGGTCAACGGCAACAACTTCTCGAAGTTCTGCTACAAGCCCTTCGAGGACCTGATCAAAGAAGCCAAGTCGACTGCCGACCAGGCTAAACGCACCGAGCTGTACAAGCAGGCGCAGCACATCCTCAAAGACCAAGCCCCCTATACACCTATCGCGCACTCGACGGTGTACCAACCCATGAGCGCCAAGGTGCAGGATTTCAAGATCAGCCCGTTCGGCTTGAACTCCTTCTACGGCGTCAGCGTCAGCAAGTGAGGTTGCGCGAAGACGGCGTCCTAGGACGCTGTCTTCGCCTCCCCGCCAGAATTGCAGGAATTGTCCGGAATCCGTTGGCGGTAACCCGCAAACGGATGGCCGCCGCACAGAGTTTTCCTACAACTCTCTAAGGCTCTACGCATTTACCGCATCGACTTGGCCTCGTAACGTCAAGACTTCGCTGATATGCGTTCACGAGCGGCATTGCTGCATTCACTGACTAGATCGGCGATCGTTCCCGTGTCCCCAACACGGCCATTGTTCGCCGACGACAATAACAAAAGGATTGGGACCGTCATGCGCCAGACCTTCACTTTATCCGCTTTGGTGGGAGCCGCCCTGTGGGCGGGCACCCCTTTTGCCCAGGCTGCCGGCAGCCTGGTGTTCTGCTCCGAGGGCAGCCCGGCCGGGTTCGACACCGCGCAGTACACCACCGCCACCGACAACGACGCCGCCGAGCCGCTCTACAACCGGCTGGTGGAGTTCGTCAAAGGTGAGACATCCGTCGCACCGGCGCTGGCCGAGAGCTGGGATATCTCAGCGGATGGCCTGGTGTATACCTTCCACCTGCGCCCTGGCGTGAAGTTCCACACCACCCCCTATTTCACACCGTCCCGCGACTTCAACGCCGACGACGTGGTGTTCACCTTCAACCGCATGCTTGATCCCGCGCAGCCGTTTCGCAAGGCCTACCCCACCGAGTTTCCGTACTTCAACGGGATGAGCCTGAACAAGAACATCGCCAAGGTCGAAAAGACCGGGCCGCTGACCGTGGTCATGACCCTCAACTCGGTCGATGCCGCGTTCATCCAGAACATCGCCATGAGCTTCGCCGCGATTCTCTCCGCCGAATACGCCGACCAGTTGCTCGCCGCCGGCAAACCCAGCGAGATCAACCAGAAGCCGATCGGCACCGGGCCGTACGTGTTCCAGCGCTATCAGAAAGACGCGCAGATCCGCTACGTGGCCAACAAGCAGTACTGGGACCCGGACAAGGTCCAGCTCGACCAGCTGATTTTCGCCATCAACACCGACGCCTCGGTGCGGGTGCAGAAACTCAAGCGCGGTGAATGCCAGATCACCCTGCACCCGCGCCCCGCCGATGTCGAGGCATTGAAGAAAGACCCCAAGCTGCAGGTCATCCAGAAGCCCGGCTTCAACCTCGGCTATATCGCCTACAACGTGCAGCACAAACCCTTCGACCAACTCCAGGTCCGCCAGGCGCTGGACATGGCGGTGAACAAACCGAGCATTCTCAATGCGGTCTACCAGGGCGCCGGGCAACTGGCGGTCAACGCCATGCCGCCGAGCCAGTGGTCCTACGACGAGAACATCAAGGACGCACCCTACAACCCGGAAAAAGCCCGGCAACTGCTCAAGGCCGCCGGCGTCAAGGAAGGCACCGAGATCACCCTCTGGGCCATGCCGGTGCAACGCCCGTACAACCCCAACGCCAAGCTGATGGCCGAAATGCTCCAGGCCGACTGGGCGAAGATCGGCCTGAAGGTGAAGATCGTCAGCTATGAATGGGGTGAGTACATCAAGCGCACCAAGAATGGCGAGCACGACATCAGCCTGATCGGCTGGACCGGCGACAACGGTGACCCGGACAACTGGCTCGGCACCCTCTACGGCTGCGACGCGATTGGCGGCAACAACTACTCCATGTGGTGCAACCCGCAATACGACAAGCTGATCAAGCAGGCCAAGCTCGTCACCGACCACGAGCAACGCGTGGCCCTCTACCAACAGGCCCAGCAGTTGCTCAAGCAACAGGTGCCGATTACCCCTATCGCCCACTCGACGGTCAACCAGCCGTTAAGCATCAGAGTCGAAGGTTTCAAGGTCAGTCCCTTCGGTCGCAACGTGTTCTCGGGCGTCAGTATCGAACAATAAAACCGTGACCCGCGCTCTGGGGGCGAATTTCGCCCCTGAGCAACTTGCAGCCGAAATTCGGCAAAACCCTGCCAAGCAAACGATTGCGTAACAAAAAATGTCCGCCACCCAACCCGGACCAAATAGGCCCAAAAGGCCGATATTAAAAAAGAAAATATGGAGCTTTAGCCTTGAAACTCTCTCAAAAAGCGTTGTTAGCCTTAGCCATCAGTAGCGCCACCGTGCTGGCCCATGCGGAAACCCAGAGTCAGGATTTCGTGCCGACCGGCCTGAATTCGACCAATGCACAAAATGAAGCCAAGGGCTTCATCGACGGCCAGAGCCTGGGTGGCACCACTCGTAACTGGTACGCCAATGAGTTGAAACGTCGTAACGACCGCTTCAGTTACGACAAACACGGTGTGGCAACCCCCATTCCGCGCCGCATCAACTGGGTCCAGGGGACCATCCTCGACTACAGCTCGGGCTTTACCCAAGGCACCGTAGGCGTCAGCACTGAAGTCGCGCTCTACAACGCCATTGCCCTGGATCGCAGTCGCGAGGACATCGCCGGAGGTGGCAACCGCACCCTGGCCAACCGCAATGGCGACGCGGTCGACCAGTGGAGCAAACTCGGCCTGGCCAACGTCAAGTTCCGCGTATCAAACACCACGCTGACCGCCGGTCGCCAGAACTTCAGCACGCCGATCGTCGATGTCATCGGCAACCGCCCACTGCCTTCAAGCTTCGAGGGTGTAAGCCTTCACAGTGAAGAATTCAGCAACCTGTCGTTTGACGCAGCGACCTTCGATCGCGTATCCCCACGCACCGAGGAGAGCCTGTCCCGGTTCCGCACCGAGTACTCCAACAACGGGGCCGAGACCGACCACGTCAATACCTTCGGCCTGAACTATCAGCCGTTCAAAAGTCTGAAGACCAGCCTGTACATGGCCAACGTCGAGGACTTCTGGAACCAGTACTACTTTGGCGCCACCCACGAATTGGGCGACACCTCAGTGCTCGGCCTGACGACTGGTTTGAATTACTACAAGACACTGGACACCGGCAAAAAGAAGATGGGCGAAATCGACAACGACGCCTACTCGCTGTCTCTCGGACTGACCCACCAGGCCCACAGCCTGACTTTCTCCTACCAGCAAATCGTTGGTAACGAATACTTCGACTACCTGCACGAAACCAACGGCATCTACCTGGCCAACTCCATGCTGTCGGACTTCAACGGCCCGAACGAGAAGTCCTTCCAGATTGCCTACGGCCTGAACATGGCCCAGTACGGCGTTCCTGGCCTGAAATTCAACGTCTATACGGTCCGCGGCTGGGGCATTGACGGCACCCATTACACCGGCACCGCCTACGACGTGAAAAACCTCGACGGTGAGCACCACTACGAATATGGCGTCGGCACTTCCTACGCCATCCAGAGTGGTCCGCTGAAAGCCACCTCCATTCGTGCGACCTACACCACCCACCGCGCCAGCGCGAATCAGGGTGATGGCAACATCAACGAGTTCCGCCTGGTCACCACCATTCCATTCAACATTCTCTGACACCTGACGGCCCTGGGGCCGATTCGACGAATCGGCCCCAGGGTCTCATCTGGCTCAATCGATCAAGGAGGGTTTACATGAAGAAGCTTCCCCTGCGCGCCGCCCTCGCGGCCGCCGTATTCAGCGTGGCTATCGGTGTTTCAGCCAAGCCCTTGGTGGTCTGTACCGAAGCCAGCCCGGAGGGTTTCGACCCGGTGCTCTACACCACCGCCGTCACCGCCGACGCCGCGGCTGAAACCATGTTCAACCGTCTGGTGGACTTCAAGCCCGGGACCACCGAGATCCAGCCGGCCCTGGCCGAAAGCTGGGAGATCAGCCCGGACGGCCTGCAATACACCTTTCACCTGAGAAAGGGCGTCAAGTTCCACACCACCGACTATTTCAAACCGACCCGCGAGCTGAACGCCGACGACGTAGTCTGGAGCTTCCAGCGGCAACTGGACCCCAATCATCCCTGGCATAAAGCGTCCACCGTCGGCTTCCCGTATTTCGAGAGCATGGACTTCCAGAACCTGCTCAAAAGCGTCGAGAAAGTCGACGGCCTGACCGTGCGTTTCACCCTCAATCGTCCCGAAGCCCCGTTCCTGTCCGACCTGGGCATGGCCTTCACCTCGATCCACTCCGCCGAATACGCCGACCAGCTGCTCAAGGCCGGCAAGCTTGACGACCTCAACAGCAAGCCGGTCGGCACCGGCCCGTTCATCTTCCAGCGTTATGCCAAGGACGCCCAGGTCCGCTTCAAGGCCAACCCGGAGTATTTCCGTGGCAAGCCGCCAGCGGACACCCTGATCCTGGCCATCACCATCGACAACAACACCCGCCTGCAGAAGCTCAAAGCCAACGAGTGCCAGGTCGCCCTGTACCCCAAACCCGATGATGTGCCGAACATCAAGGCCGATCCGAACCTGAAGATCGACGGAATGGCGGCCATGGCCACCGGCTACGTCGCCATCAACACCGAACACAAGTACCTGAGCGATGTGCGGGTGCGCCGGGCCATCGAGCTGGCCCTGGACAAGCAGAACTACGTCGACACCCTGTATGGCAAGGGCAATGCCATCCCCGCGGTGAATCCTTACCCGTCGACCCTGCTGGGCTACAACACCAAACTGAAGAATCCGCCCCAGGACCTGGACAAGGCCCGCGCCCTGCTCAAGGAAGCCGGCGTTCCCGAGGGTACGGTCTTTACCCTCTATACTCGCAACGGCGGCGGCCCGACCAACCCGAACCCGCAACTCGGTGCCCAGCTGATGCAGGCCGACCTGGCCAAGGTCGGGATCACTCTGGATATCCGCGTCATGGAGTGGGCCGAAATGCTCAAACGAGCGAAAAAAGGTGAGCACGATATGGTCTCCGCCGGTTGGAGCGGGGACAACGGCGACCCGGATAACTTCCTTAGCCCGCTATTGAGTTGCGAAGCGGCGAAAAACGGCGAAAACTACAGCCGCTGGTGCAATCCTCAGTTCCAGGCGCTGATCGACCAGGCTCGCGCCAAGACTGACCCCGCCCAACGTGCCGCACTCTATGAACAGGCTCTGGAGATCCTGCATAACCAGGTCCTGTGGGCGAACGATGCCCATCCGAAGATGTTTACCGCTATGCGCAAGAACGTAGAGGGCTACCACATGAGCCCTCTATCCACGAACAACTTCGCCACCACCCAGGTGAAGTAGAACAACAAACGCTCGTCGGTACCCGACCCCGGGTACTGATGAGCACGCCTAACCGGCTGATGAGGTACACCACACGATGTTTAGTTTTATTGCCCGCCGACTGGGGTTACTGATCCCCACGTTTTTCGGCATCACGTTGCTGACTTTCGCGTTGATTCGCATGATCCCGGGCGATCCCGTGGAAGTCATGATGGGCGAGCGCCGGGTTGACCCGGAAATGCACGCCCAGGCGATGGAACGCCTCGGTCTTAACAAGCCGCTTTATGCCCAGTACATCGACTATGTCGGCAAGCTCGCCCACGGCGACCTCGGCGAGTCCCTGCGGACCCGCACCAGCGTGTGGACCGAGTTCACCACTCTGTTCCCCGCCACCCTGGAACTGTCCAGCGCCGCGCTGCTGTTCGCCGGCGTCCTGGGACTGCTCGCCGGGGTGATCGCCGCCCTCAAGCGAGGGTCCCTGTTCGACCATGGGGTGATGGGCATCTCCCTGGCCGGCTATTCGATGCCGATCTTCTGGTGGGGCCTGATCCTCATCATGTTCTTTTCCGTGGGCCTGGGCTGGACCCCCGTGTCCGGACGCATCGACCTGCTCTACGACATCGAGCCGAAAACCGGCTTCATGCTCATCGATACCCTGCTCAGCGACCAGCCCGAGGCGTTCTGGGACGCGCTGCACCACCTGATCCTGCCGGCCATCGTGCTGGGCACCATCCCGCTGGCGGTGATCGCCCGGATGACCCGTTCCTCGATGCTCGAAGTCCTGCGCGAAGACTACATCCGTACCGCCCGGGCCAAGGGCCTGTCGCCGGCGCGCGTGGTGTTCGTCCATGGCCTGCGCAACGCGCTGATTCCAGTACTGACCGTGGTCGGCCTGCAAGTCGGCACTCTGCTGGCCGGCGCCGTGCTCACCGAAACCATCTTTTCCTGGCCCGGCATTGGTAAATGGCTGATCGAAGCCATCGGTGCGCGGGACTATCCGGTCGTGCAAAACGGCATCCTGTTAATCGCCTGCCTGGTGATTGTGGTCAATTTCGTCGTGGACATCCTCTACGGCCTTGTCAATCCACGCATCCGCCACCAGCGCTGAGATCAAGATCATGAGTACTACTATCGCTTCGACCACCGTCGATCAAAGCCTGCTGTACCCCTCGCCGTACAAGGAATTCTGGCAGCACTTCGCCAAGAACAAGGGCGCCGTCGCCGGTCTGCTGTTCATGTCGCTGGTGGTGTTCTGCGCGATCTTCGCGCCCTGGGTCGCCCCACACGACCCCAGCGAACAGTTCCGCGACGCCCTGCTGACCCCACCGTCGTGGCTTGCCGGTGGGCAGATCCAGTACCTGCTGGGCACCGACGAACTGGGCCGCGACCTGCTCTCGCGGCTGATCCATGGTTCGCGCCTGTCGCTGCTGATCGGCCTGTCCTCGGTGGTGATGTCGCTGATCCCGGGGATCATGATGGGCCTGCTGGCCGGCTTCTTCCCGCGCCTTCTCGGCCCGACCATCATGCGCCTGATGGACATCATGCTGGCCCTGCCTTCACTGCTGCTGGCCGTGGCGATTGTCGCCATCCTCGGCCCTGGCCTGATCAACACCGTGATCGCCATCGCCATTGTCTCGCTGCCGTCCTATGTACGCCTGACCCGCGCCGCGGTGATGGGCGAACTGAACCGTGACTACGTGACCGCCGCCCGCCTGGCGGGTGCCGGCCTGCCGCGCCTGATGTTCATCACCGTGCTGCCCAACTGCATGGCACCGCTGATCGTCCAGGCCACCCTGAGTTTCTCCTCGGCGATCCTCGATGCCGCCGCCCTGGGCTTCCTCGGCCTGGGCGTACAACCGCCCACCCCGGAGTGGGGCACCATGCTGGCTTCGGCCCGCGACTACATCGAGCGCGCCTGGTGGGTCGTCAGCCTGCCCGGCCTGACCATTTTGCTCAGCGTGCTGGCAATCAACCTGATGGGCGACGGCCTGCGCGATGCGCTGGACCCGAAACTCAAGAACGCCGCCTGAGGAGATTCCCATGTCACTGCTAGAAATCAAGAATCTCAATGTTCGCTTCGGCGACAAGACCGCCGTTCCAGTGGTCGACGGCCTCGACATCAGCGTGGACAAGGGCGAAGTCCTGGCCATTGTTGGCGAGTCGGGCTCGGGTAAATCCGTGACCATGATGGCGTTGATGGGGCTGATCGAGCACCCTGGCATCGTCACCGCCGACGCCCTGCGCTTCGACGGCAAGGACATGCTCAAGCTCAGCGCCCGCCAGCGTCGGCAGGTGGTTGGCAAGGACCTGGCAATGGTTTTCCAGGACCCAATGACCGCGCTGAACCCCAGCTACACCGTGGGTTTCCAGATCGAGGAAGTGCTCCGCCTGCACCTGAAAATGTCCGGCAAGGCGGCGCGCAAGCGGGCCATCGAACTGCTGGAAAAAGTCGAGATTCCCGGCGCCGCCAGCCGCATGGACGCCTACCCGCACCAACTGTCCGGGGGCATGAGCCAGCGCGTTGCGATCGCCATGGCGATTGCCGGTGAACCCAAGCTGCTGATCGCCGACGAACCGACCACCGCCCTGGACGTGACCATCCAGGCGCAGATCATGGATCTGCTGCTCAGCCTGCAACAAGAGCAGAACATGGGCCTGGTGCTGATCACCCACGACCTCGCGGTCGTTGCCGAAACCGCCCAGCGGGTCTGCGTGATGTACGCCGGCCAGGCCGTGGAAGTCGGCCAGGTGCCGGGCTTGTTCGATGTGCCGGCGCATCCCTACAGCGAAGCCTTGCTCAAGGCGATTCCGGAGCACAGCCTGGGGGCCGAGCGCCTGTCGACCCTGCCGGGTATCGTGCCCGGGCGTTATGACCGGCCGCAGGGTTGCCTGCTGTCGCCGCGCTGCCCCTATGTGCAGGAAAGCTGCCGGCTGCAGCGTCCGACCCTGGACCAAAAAGCCAACAGCCTTGCCCGTTGCTTCTTCCCGCTGAACCAGGAGGTGGCGTAATGGCCGTCGTTCTTACCGCCCGCGACCTCACCCGTCACTACGAAGTCTCCCGTGGCCTGTTCAAGGGCCATGCGCTGGTGCGCGCGCTCAATGGCGTGTCGTTCGAACTGGAAGCCGGCAAGACCCTCGCCGTGGTCGGCGAGTCGGGCTGCGGCAAATCCACCCTGGCCCGGGCCCTGACACTGATCGAAGAGCCGTCGTCCGGCTCGCTGAAAATCGCCGGGCAGGAAGTCGCCGGGGCCGACAAGGCCCAGCGCAAGCAACTGCGCAAAGACGTGCAGATGGTGTTCCAGAGCCCCTATGCCTCGCTCAATCCGCGGCAGAAGATCGGCGACCAACTGGGCGAGCCGCTGCTGATCAACACCAAGCTGTCCGCCGCCGAGCGTCGGGAAAAAGTCCAGGCGATGATGAAGCAGGTCGGCTTGCGCCCCGAGCACTATCATCGCTACCCGCACATGTTCTCCGGCGGCCAGCGCCAGCGTATCGCCCTGGCGCGGGCGATGATGCTGCAACCGAAAGTGCTGGTGGCGGACGAACCGACCTCGGCGCTGGACGTGTCGATCCAGGCCCAGGTGCTGAACCTGTTCATGGATCTGCAGCAGGAGTTCAACACCGCCTACGTGTTCATCTCCCACAACCTGGCAGTGGTCCGTCACGTGGCCGACCAGGTGCTGGTGATGTACCTCGGCCGGCCGGTGGAAATGGGCCCGAAGGAAGACATCTATGCCCGTCCCCTGCACCCGTACACCCAGGCCCTGCTCTCGGCGACGCCGGCGATCCACCCGGATCCGTTGAAGCCGAAGATCAAGATCGCCGGCGAATTGCCTAACCCGCTCAACCCGCCGTCCGGCTGCGCCTTCCACAAGCGCTGCCCATACGCCACCGAGCGTTGCAGCACGGAAGAGCCGGCCTTGCGCGAGCTCGACTCGCGGCAGGTGGCTTGCCATTACGCGGAGCAATTCCTCGGCTGACAGGCAACAAAAAAGCGCTCTCCTGAGTAAGCGAGAACGCTGAAAACGCTAGTACGGCCTCTTTCGTCGAGCGAGTTATCCGCTGGGCGCAAGGGGCTTTTTCATTCGTGCGACTCAGGTATCGCTGTCGCTGTCATCGCCGCTGTCATCGCCCGAATCATCCTGACCAGGATCGGCTTTCTTGTCGGTGTCATCGGCGTAAAGCGCGTGCACCGCGGATTTCGAAGGAGAAACCGCCCCATGATCCGACACCGCATTACTGGCCCAGGCACTTGAAGCCCCCACCATCAACAACACCAGCACCTTGATCAGCAGCACGCCGCGTTGAAAAATTTTCATCGTCGCTTCCGTCCCTCTGTGGATAAATCACCAGCACCTTGCAGCCGACTTCAAGAAGGCAACCGCAACTTGTCTGAACCTAGACCCGTTGAACGGACTTTTCCATACTGGCTAGATGAAAACTGCTGGCTGGCGATAGAATTATTCTGAATGACCATTAGATTCAAAAAGAATATAGGCCACTTCGATAGCGTTTCTCAGCATCAGCAACACCTCGAAGAATAAGAAATCGGAAAAGCCCAGACAAAACCTAATCCAACTCAGTTAAGGGCAATCTTCAGCTTGCCGGTATTTGTGGCGAGCGGGCTTGCCCGCGCTGGGGCTGATTGAGACCGGGAATAAATGCCGCAGGCCGAACGAATGCCGGGGCTAACAGCAGAATTAAATATTTCAAAAAGCTTGAATTACGAACAAAGTACCAAGCATGGGTTATTACATTATTCATAGACACCTCATATAGCTAGACTCATAGCGTCTCCGACGCGTCAGGCCATATGCAGCCAGTACGAATATAGTCTATCCCAACCGGGATAAACATTACGAAACCAACCAATTTTTCAGTGAAAGTACGGGTGGGATGCATGACTCACCATCCTCTCGACTCTATAGAACCATGTACCACAAAGCGTGTCGACTCAAACGCTGCCACACAAAAGTCAACGCCAGCAAGCAGGGTTCCTGCGGGGCTCTCGGCAAGTCAGAACCATGGACACTAATAAAAATCAACTCTATACAGCAAGGTTTTCCGAGATCATACCTAAAACGCACACACATCCAAAATAGAAACAGGCCTCAAACAACAAAGAAAATACCTACAAAACAAATCCAATTTCCCGATAGCTTTCGCTGACCTCAGGAAAATATATTCATCTATTCCTCAGCCAGACAAAGGCACTCCATCATGATCTGCAGCACGCTCAATGTGTCCTTCGGAGAGAAAAGCAAAAATGGCCTTGAAAAAATCGGCACACTCTATAAAAAGCTGAAGGTATTCAACGTTGCCATTTCAGCAGGAACGTTAGTCAATTTATTCTTCAAGAATGGCGTCATCGGTAGCAGCTACGCCATCTCCAACTACGACTTCAAGTTATTTAGCGACGCCATGCAATCATCACCGGGTATTATCAGGAGCGGCATCCAGCAAATCGCCTGGGACCTTAGCCAAGATAACGCTATAACTTACAATGAACGAGAATTCTGGAAGTGCATAATAAATGCGGCTTAACTCATACAGCTGTTTTTTTCGCCGTTCTGCTTTCAGCAATCGCACAGGCTGATGGCTTGAGCGTAAAAGAAGAGCTGATCAGTCAATTCAAAGACGCCACGGACAACTATCACAAAAAATCTGACGAGTGCCTGTCGCAGGAAAAGACCAAAACAGCGATCACCCCCAACGACCTTAGCGTTTTCAAAAAATCAGAAGCCGCTATCTTGCTCGGAGTAGAAATCAGGCAACGACTCAAAACCTGCGTCGAAGCTGAAGAAAATATAGCCGTCCGCAAACACCTGGAACTCTTGGACCATCTGACATCGACAGAGAAAAACTCTATAGATTTTAAAACTTACAACGAAATACTAAGCACGTATTTTGGTATAGACGACAGCTTCGACAGAGAACGTCACGAAAAATATAGAAACATTTCTCAAGCCGAAAGAGATAAATTTCTGACCATTACGAAAGATAAAAATCTTCAGGTCAAACTCACTCCTCTCATAGAGCACCTGGCCGACTAATCACCCTTTAATAAAAAAGGCAAAACATTAATGTTTTGCCTTTTTATATAGCTTTTCTTTATTTAGTGATGTTCGCGCGTCGCGCGGAATTTCACGTCCGGCCAGCGCTCTTCCATCAGCGCCAGGTTGACCCGGGTCGGCGCCAGGTAGGTCAGGTGACCGCCGCCATCCAACGCGAGGTTTTCCACGGCCTTGACCCGCAGCTCATCAAGCTTCTTCTTGTCGCTGCAATCAATCCAGCGCGCGGACCACACGGTGATCGGCTCATACGAGCACTCGACCTTGTATTCCTCTTTCAAGCGGCTGGCGACCACATCGAACTGCAGCACACCGACGGCACCGAGGATGATGTCGTTGCTGCGCTCGGGGAAGAACACCTGGGTCGCGCCCTCTTCCGCCAACTGCTGCAAACCTTGACGCAGTTGCTTGGACTTGAGCGGGTCACGCAGGCGCACGCGACGGAACAGTTCCGGAGCGAAGTGCGGGATACCGGTAAAGCCCAGGGCCTCGCCCTCGGTAAAGGTGTCGCCGATCTGGATGGTGCCATGGTTGTGCAGGCCGATGATGTCGCCGGCGTAGGCTTCTTCCAGTTGCTCGCGCTCGGAGGAGAAGAAGGTCAGCGCATCGCCGATCCGCACATCCTTGCCGGTGCGCACATGGCGCATTTTCATGCCCTTGTCGTACTTGCCCGAACAGATGCGCATAAAGGCGATCCGGTCGCGGTGCTTGGGGTCCATGTTCGCCTGGATCTTGAACACAAAGCCGGCGAACTTCTCTTCCACCGGCTCCACGGTGCGCTCGTTGGCGACGCGAGCCAGAGGCATCGGCGCCCAATCAACAACCGCGTCCAGCACATGATCGACACCGAAGTTGCCCAGGGCAGTACCGAAGAACACCGGGGTCAGCTGGCCGTCGAGGAACTCCTGCCGGTTGAACTCGTGACAGGCACCCTGCACCAATTCCAACTGGTCGACAAAACGGTCGTACTCGTCACCCAGGTGCGCGCGGGCTTCGTCGGAGTCGAGCTTCTCGATGATTTTCACATCGGTACGTTCATGCCCATGACCAGCGGTGTAGACAATGATGTAGTCGTCGGCCAGGTGGTACACACCCTTGAAATCGCGGTAGCAACCGATCGGCCAGGTGATCGGCGCGGCCTTGATTTTCAGGACGGCTTCGATCTCGTCGAGCAGTTCGATGGGGTCGCGGATATCGCGGTCGAGCTTGTTGATAAAGCTGACAATGGGCGTGTCACGCAGACGACAGACGTCCATCAGGGCGATGGTCCGTGGCTCGACGCCCTTACCGCCGTCGAGGACCATCAGCGCCGAGTCGACCGCGGTCAGGGTGCGGTAGGTATCTTCGGAGAAGTCTTCGTGGCCCGGGGTGTCGAGCAGGTTGATCATGTGATCGCGATACGGGAACTGCATGACCGACGTGGTAATCGAGATACCCCGTTGTTTTTCCATTTCCATCCAGTCGGAGGTGGCATGACGGTCGGATTTGCGAGATTTCACCGTGCCGGCAACCGCAATCGCCTTGCCCATCAGCAACAGCTTCTCGGTGATGGTGGTTTTACCGGCATCGGGGTGGGAAATAATGGCGAAAGTGCGGCGTTTCGCGACTTCGGCGGCCTGGTGGGTCATGGGAAATCGCCTGGCAGGTGAGTCAAAAAAGGGCGGCGAGTATAGCGCAAACCGAGGTCCACGGACCACCGCTCACCCGCTTGCAGTGACTTCAAGGGTGGCTAAATGCTGCCAATTATGGAACCTTTTAAAAGGTGGAGGCGTCCACTCCCCTGCTACCTGACTCGTACCAGGGGCTGAAATATCAGCAAGTCAGCCTGACGAGGCTGCGCTTATGGCCCGACCGCCTGCCGCTTTGCCGGCAGTGGCGAGCTGCATTTCGCGAACACTTTCTTCGGCGGCCAGGAATGGCATTGCCACACGAAGCGGTGTTCGCCGACAGAAAAAAGGAGTCCGCCTGTGGCTATTCGCTATGGCAAAGGGCTGATAGGTGGAGCGGTTGTCGTCGCTCTCCTGGCCCTGCTGGTCCACTGGATTGGCATCAACACGATCGAACGGTACCGCGACGATTTGCTGTTTTACCTGCAAGCTCATCTGATCCTGGTCCTTGTCTCCATGCTTGCCGCCCTGATTGCAGGGATTCCCGCCGGTATCCTGCTGAGCCGACCGAGCATGGTCGGGCGCGCGGAACGCTTCATGCAGATCTTCAATATCGGTAACACCGTCCCACCCCTGGCCGTGCTGGCCATCGCCCTCGGCGTGTTGGGCATTGGCAGTGGCCCGGCGATCCTCGCCCTGTTCCTCGCCTCCCTCCTGCCCATCGTGCGCAACACCTACGAAGGCCTGAAAAACGTCCAGGGCTCCCTGAAAGAAGCCGCCGTCGGCATCGGTATGACCCCGCGCCAGGTGCTGTTGCAGGTGGAACTGCCCAACGCCGCGCCGATCATCATCGGTGGTGTGCGGGTGGCCCTGGCGATCAACGTCGGTACCGCGCCCCTGGCGTTCCTGATTGGCGCCAACAGCCTCGGCAGCCTGATTTTCCCCGGCATTGCCCTGAACAATCAGCCGCAACTGCTGCTCGGCGCCGCCTGCACCGCGCTGTTGGCCTTGCTGCTTGACGGCCTGGTGAGCATGACCAGCCGCTTCTGGCTGGAACGCGGAGTCCGAGTGTCTTAAGACTCGGCAAAGGAATCGATATGAAAAAACTGACTGCGATACTGGTCTGCGTCCTGCTGTCCGCGGGAATAGCGCAGGCCGCTGAAAAACCCTTGATCCGCATCGGCGCCCGGGTCTTCACCGAACAGACCCTGCTGGCGGAAATCACCGCCCAGTACCTGCGCACCAAGGGCTACAACCCCCAGGTGACCGGCGGCCTGGGCAGCAACCTGGCACGCAGTGCCCAGGAAAGCGGGCAACTGGACCTGATCTGGGAATACACCGGGGTGTCGCTGGTGGCCTACAACCATGTCGACGAGAAACTCGACAGCGAACAGTCCTACGCCCGGGTCAAGGAGCTCGATGCGAAAAAGGGCCTGGTCTGGCTGGCGCCGTCGAAGTTCAGCAACACCTACGCGCTGTCCCTGCCGGAGCAGGTGGCCAAGGAATACCCGCAGATCAACAGCATCAGCGACCTGACCCAGGCCCTGGCCAAAGACAGCCAGGAAAACCGCCTGGTGGCCCTGGACACCGAGTTCGCCAACCGTTCCGACGGCCTGGCCGGCATGGTCAAGCTGTACCAGATGAACCTGACCCGCAAGAACACCCGGCAGATGGACGCCGGCCTGGTCTATACGGCGCTGCGTAACGGCCAGGTGTTTGCCGGCCTGGTCTACACCACCGACGGTCGCCTCAACGCCTTCAAATTGAAGCTGCTGGAAGACGACAGGCATTACTTCCCGGACTACACCGCCGCCCCTGTGGTGCGCCAGGTTTACCTGGACGCCCACCCGCAACTGGCCGCCGATCTCAAGCCACTGGCGGCGCTGTTCGACAACGACACCATGCGCCAGCTGAATGCGCGGGTCGATGTCGAGCATGAAAGCCCGTCCGCCGTGGCCGCCGACTTCCTGCGCCAACATCCGATCAACTGAGGAGAAGACATGGAATTTCTCAAGGCCTTTTCCCATCTCGACTGGACACAGGTCCTGCACCTGACCTGGCAGCACATCACCCTGGTGGGCATCGCCGTCATGCTCGCAATTGTCGTCGGCGTGCCCCTGGGCGTGCTGATGACCCGTTTTCCCAGCCTGGCCGGGCCACTGCAAGCCAGCGCCACGGTGCTGCTGACCGTGCCGTCCATCGCCCTGTTCGGCCTGCTGCTGCCGTTCTACTCCAGGTTCGGCCAGGGCCTGGGGCCGCTGCCGGCGATCAGCGCGGTGTTCCTCTACTCCCTGCTGCCGATCATGCGCAACACCTACCTGGCGCTAACCAGTGTCGAGCCGGGTATTCGCGAAGCCGCGCGCGGCATCGGCATGACCTTCGGCCAGCGCCTGCGCAGGGTCGAGCTGCCCATCGCGGTGCCGGTGATCCTCGCCGGTGTCCGCACCGCCGTGGTGATGAACATCGGCGTCATGACCATCGCTGCCACCATCGGTGCCGGCGGCCTGGGGGTATTGATCCTCGCCGCCATCAGTCGCAGCGACATGTCGATGCTGATCGTCGGCGCGGTACTGGTCAGCCTCCTGGCCATCGTCGCCGACCTGCTTCTGCAATGGTTGCAACGCACGCTGACTCCAAAAGGACTGCTCAAATGATCGAACTTCAAAACCTGACCAAGACCTTTCAAAGCAACGGCAAGACCATCAGCGCCGTCGACTCGGTAAGCCTGACCGTCAACGAAGGCGAGATCTGTGTATTTCTCGGCCCTTCGGGTTGCGGCAAGAGCACCACGCTGAAGATGATCAACCGCCTGATCAAGCCCACCTCGGGCAAGATCCTGATCAACGGCGAAGACACCAGCGACCTGGACGCCGTGACCCTGCGCCGTAACATCGGTTATGTGATCCAGCAGATCGGTCTGTTCCCCAATATGACCATCGAGGAAAACATCGTGGTGGTGCCAAAACTGCTGGGCTGGGACAAGCAGAAATGCCATGACCGCGCCCGTGAATTGATGAGCATGATCAAGCTGGAGCCCAGGCAGTACCTGCACCGCTACCCACGTGAGCTGTCCGGTGGCCAGCAACAGCGGATCGGCGTGATCCGCGCCCTGGCGGCCGACGCGCCGTTGCTGCTGATGGATGAGCCGTTCGGCGCGGTCGACCCGATCAACCGCGAGATGATCCAGAACGAGTTCTTCGAAATGCAGCGGGCGCTGAACAAGACCGTGATCATGGTCAGCCACGATATCGACGAAGCCATCAAGCTGGGTGACAAGATCGCCATCTTTCGCGCTGGCAAGCTGTTGCAGCTCGATCACCCGGACACCCTGTTGGCCCACCCGGTCGACGAATTCGTCAGCAGCTTTGTCGGCCAGGACAGCACCCTCAAGCGCCTGCTGCTGGTGAAGGCCGAAGACGCCGCGGACAACGCGCCATCGGTGAGCCCGGAGACCCCGGTGGCCGATGCCCTGGAGCTGATGGACGAGCATGATCGGCGCTACATGGTGGTTACTGACGCTGGGAACAGGGCGCGGGGTTATGTGCGCCGCCGCGACCTGCACCGTCAGGCCGGGACCTGCGCGCAGTTCCTGCGCGAGTTCAACGCCACGGCGGCGTACGACGAACACCTGCGCATCCTGTTGTCGCGGATGTACGAGTTCAACCGTTCGTGGCTGCCGGTGATGGACGCCGAGCGGGTATTCCTTGGCGAGGTGACCCAGGAGTCGATTGCCGCCTACCTGAGTTCCGGGCGCTCGCGTGGGGCCAAGACCAGCATTGTCTCGCCCGCCGAGCTGGCGGCGGTCTGACAGACTGCCGGCTCTTGCAGGAGCCTGGTTTGTCGGGACGCCGCACCGCAGCGATGAGGCCCTTGAGGCCGCCAAAAGCTTCGCGGGCAAGCTCCGCTCCCACATGGGGACCGTGCCGAACGCAG
>NZ_JBWKTH010000004.1:0-19374 GCF_059420225.1 Pseudomonas sp. GW821-FHT04D07 | reverse complement strand
CAACCCTGTAGGAGCCTGGCTTGCCAGCGATGAGGCCCTTGAGGCCGCCAAAAGCTTCGCGGGCAAGCTCCGCTCCCAGCCAATGCCCCACTTTGGGATTGGCACAAAATCTCCCAGATCGCTCTTCTCGGGGAACATCAGACTGTCATCCGGGTCGGTTAAATAGGTGACTGATCCGGACCACGCGACGGGTGCGTGCAAAAACGCGACATTTTTAGTTGATCTCAAGCCCCTCAAGTCCTAAAGTTCGCGCCGAACGTCCATGCTGGAAACGATCCATCCGGCTCAAGTACTGACGACGAGACAGCAAGGCCAAGGGAAGCGGTTGTTCCCATGGCCTTTTTGCTTTCGGCGACATGCCTTGGGAAGTAGGCGAACCAAAGTGGGGATACGGAGGACGTTCATTTGCACCCATTGATCAATCTAGTTTGCCAGTAGGAGTTCCCAGCATGTCGATTCAGGTCGAAGACTATTTCGCGCGCGCCACTTTTGACAAAATGAAGGCGTTCGCCGACAAACAAGAAACCCCGTTCGTGGTGATCGACACCGCGATGATCAGCCAGGCCTACGATGACCTGCGCGCCGGTTTCGAATTCGCCAAGGTCTATTACGCGGTCAAGGCCAACCCGGCCGTCGAGATCATCGACCTGCTGAACAAAAAAGGCTCCAGCTTCGACATCGCCTCGATCTACGAACTGGACAAGGTCCTGGGCCAGGGCGTCAGCGCCGACCGTATCAGCTACGGCAACACCATCAAGAAATCCAAGGACATCCGCTACTTCTACGAGAAGGGCGTGCGCCTGTACTCCACCGACTCCGAAGCCGACCTGCGCAATATCGCCAAGGCCGCGCCGGGCTCCAAGATCTACGTGCGGATCCTCACCGAAGGCTCGACCACCGCCGACTGGCCGTTGTCGCGCAAGTTCGGCTGCCAGACCGACATGGCCATGGACCTGCTGATCCTCGCCCGCGACCTGGGCCTGGTGCCTTATGGCGTGTCCTTCCACGTCGGTTCGCAACAGCGCGATATCAGCGTCTGGGACGCGGCGATCGCCAAGGTCAAGGTGATCTTCGAGCGCCTGAAGGAAGAAGACGGTATCAATCTCAAGCTGATCAACATGGGCGGTGGCTTCCCGGCCAACTACATCACCCGCACCAACAGCCTGGAAACCTATGCTGAAGAAATCATCCGTTTCCTCAAGGAAGACTTCGGCGACGACCTGCCGGAAATCATCCTCGAACCAGGTCGTTCGTTGATCGCCAACGCCGGGATCCTGGTCAGTGAAGTGGTGTTGGTCGCGCGGAAATCGCGTACCGCCGTCGAGCGCTGGGTGTACACCGACGTGGGTAAATTCTCCGGTCTGATCGAAACCATGGACGAAGCCATCAAGTTCCCGATCTGGACTGAGAAGAAAGGCGAGATGGAAGAAGTGGTCATCGCCGGTCCTACCTGCGACAGCGCCGATATCATGTACGAAAACTACAAGTACGGCCTGCCACTGAACCTGGCTATCGGCGACCGCCTGTACTGGCTGTCCACCGGTGCCTACACCACCAGTTACAGCGCCGTGGAATTCAATGGCTTCCCGCCGTTGAAGTCCTTCTACGTGTAAGACGCCGGGCCGCTGAAAGGCGGCCTTGCAGACACCGCGCGTTGCTCCCGAAAGGCCCGTGAACCCTCACGGGCCTTTTCTATTTCACATGCTGCAAAACCTTTCGAAGCGGTGTACGGTTGCTCTGTGGAATTTGGTGGGTACAGTAACCACCAAACCCATCGACAAGGAACGTCGTCTTGAATAGCCGACAGCTGATCAGGCTTATCGAAGCGGACGGTTGGTATCTGGTCATGATCAAGGGCAGTCACCACCACTTCAAGCACCTGTACAAACCAGGGCTGGTGACCATCCCCCATCCGAAGAAGGACCTACTGACCAAGACAGTCACCAGCATCCTGAAACAAGCACAGTTGCAAGCAGGAGACCATCATGCTTTTCCCCATTGCGATTCAACCCGGTGATGAGCAGCACGCCTGGGGCGTAGAGGTTCCGGATATTCCGGGCTGCTTCTCGGCGGGCGAGGACCTGGACGACGCCCTGGCCATGGCCCGTGAAGCCATCGAAGGGCATCTGGAAATTCTCGCCGAGGACGACGCCCCCATCCCTCGCGCGGGCACCGTGACCCAGCACGCAAAAAATCCAGACTACGCGGGCTGCATCTGGGCCCTGGTGAGCATCGATATCACCCAGTACCTGGGCAAGTCGGAAAAACTCAATATCACCTTGCCGGGTTACCTGTTGAGCCGTATCGACGCTTACGTGCGCAATCATCCCGAGCAGAAGAGCCGTTCCGGCTTCCTGGCCAGCGCGGCCTTGCGCGTGTTGCAGGGCGTCTGAGCCTTCACCCCACCAGCGCCTGCAATGCTGCAGCATCGGTTTCATCGCCCAGCAGCGCCGCTCGCTGGTGGTAGTCCAGCGCCAGCGCGCGGATCTCGGGATGCGCCACCGCCAGCAGGGCCTGGCGAGCGACCCGGAGGAATTTCAGGTTGCCTCCCACCCATGCCTGGCGCAACCAGTCCAGCGCCTGGTCGATCTGCCCCAGGTCCGCCAGCACCGCGGCATAACTGAACTGTCCGCGAAAGTCGCCGCCCTCGGCCGACCGCCGATACCATTCGCAGGCCGCCACGAGATCGACCGGACAGAAACGTCCGTCCTCCAGATAGCGCCCCAGCAGGTTCATCGATTTGGCATGCCCCCGTCCAGCGGCACGCCGGTAGCAGGCCAGCGCCGCAACCTGATCCTCGACGACTCCACGCCCGGTCGCCAGCAGATTGGCATAGTTGTACAAGCCCCAGTCCAAGCCGCCTTCGGCCGCCAGACGGTATTCCTGTGCCGCCGCCCGGGCGTCGGGCGCACAACCCCAGCCCTGTTCAAGGCAACGTCCGAGCATATTGCGCGCCATCAAGTGGCCGCCGTTCGCCGCGATCCGGAACCAGCGCAAGGCCAGCGCCGGGTCCTGCTCGATGCCCTGCCCGTCCAGCAGGATCTGCCCCAGCAGCGCCTGGGCTTCGAGGACGCCCTGGGCGGCCGCCAACAACACCGCCTGGGCCGCCCGGGCCGGATTCTCTTCAAGCATCGCCTTGAGTGAGTCACCGTCGAGCAGTTCCTCCCGACGCAGATGAAAGCCCATGCCCTAGACCTCGACCCAACGCCGCAACAGGTTGTGATAGGTCCCGGTGAGCTGGATCAGCGCCGGATGCTCGGGGACATCGCGGGTCAGGCTCTGGATCGCCCCATCCATTTCAAACAGCAAGCTGCGCTGGCTGTCTTCACGCACCAGGCTCTGGGTCCAGAAGAACGCGGCATAGCGGGAACCGCGAGTCACGGCATTGACCTTGTGCAAGCTGGTGCCCGGATAGAGCAGCAGGTCGCCGGCGGGCAACTTGACCTGACGGCTGCCGAAGGTGTCCTGGATCTCCAGTTCGCCGCCCTCGTATTCATCCGGATCGCTGAAAAACAGCGTGGAAGACAGGTCGGTGCGGACCCGCTCCGAGTGGCCCTTGGGCTGGCGCACGGCGTTATCGATATGGAAATCGAAACTGCCACCGGCCGTGTAACAGTTCAGCAACGGTGGAAACACCTTATGCGGTAACGCCGCCGACATGAATTGCGGATTTTTCCACAACCGCTCCAGCATCGCCGCGCCGATTTCCTGCGCCAGCGGATGGCCTTCGGGCAGTTGCAGGTTGTGCTTGGCCTTGGCCGACTGATAGCCGGCCGTCACCTTGCCGTCAGCCCAATCGGCCTGCTCCAGGGCCTGGCGTATGCGCAGCAGCTCTTCACGGGAGAACAAGCCGGGAATGTGCAACAGCATGGTCGATACCTGAAAACGAATGAGCGCCAATGGTATTGATTCTTATTGCCACTGTAAAACCCTTATCCGCCGCCGCGCGCAGCAGAACGTCAAAACCGTAAAGGGAAAGTGCAAGGAACGTGATTTATTGCGAATAATAATTTATCGCAGTTGATACAAATACTCGTTTACCCTATATTCCGCCGCCTCGAAACCTTGGGGAGGGAATGCCACATGTCACGCCAACAGCCACATCTTCCAGTCAGTTCACCACGTCTGCTCGCTTCGGCGATGGGGGTGGCCATGACCGCCACCGCCGCCACACAGATGGTGCAAGCGGCCGAGGACACTGACGGCAAGCACCCACGCAACAGCATTGCGCTGGACGCCACGAGCGTGACCGCAGAAGCCCAGGAGTCGACGTCCTACCAAGTGGAAAAAGCCTCCTCGCAAAAGTACACCGCGCCCTTGACCGACACCCCGCGCTCGGTGACCGTCGTCCCGCAACAGGTGCTCAAGGACACCGCCGCCACGTCCTTGCAAGATGCGTTGCGCACCGTCCCCGGGATCACCTTTGGTGCCGGTGAAGGGGGTAACCCGCAAGGCGATCGACCGTTCATTCGGGGCTTCGACGCCCAGGGCGACACCTATGTCGACGGCGTACGCGACACCGGCGCGCAATCGCGGGAAATTTTCGACGTCGAATCCATAGAAGTCAGCAAGGGCCCGAACTCGTCCTTCGGCGGCCGCGGCTCGGCCGGTGGCAGCCTGAACCTGGTCAGCAAATTGCCCAAGCAGCAGGACTTCACCAATGGCGGCTTCACTTACGGTTCCGACCAGACTCGCCGCTATACCCTGGATGTCAACCGCCAGTTCCTCGACAACGCCGCGTTTCGCCTGAACCTGATGAGCCACGAGCAGAACGTTGCCGGTCGCGACGCGGTCAACTACGACCGCTGGGGCGTCGCCCCCTCGTTGAGCTTCGGCCTGGGCAGCGATACCCGCGTCAACCTCAGCTACTACCATATGCAAAGCAACGACCTGCCGGACTCGGGCATTCCCTACGGTTTCAGCTCGCCAACCGCCACGGCTCACGTTCACGACAAACCGACCGACGGCGGCGACAGCGACAACTTCTACGGCCTGAAAGACCGCGACTTCCGTAAAACCCGCAGCGACATCAGCACCTTTGCCTTCGAGCACGACCTCAGCGATGCGATGACCCTCAAGAACACCTTGCGCCATGGCAACACCGGCCAGGACTACATCCTGACGCAACCGGACGATAGCAAGAACAACGTCAACAAGTACGGGACGGTCTGGCGCCGCGCCAACACCCTGGTGTCGAACACCGAAACCACCACCAACCAGACGGATCTGTTCGGCAACTTCCACCTGCTGGGCCTGAAAAACACCTACTCGACGGGTGTCGAGTTCAGCCGTGAGGAAAGTCGCACCAGCAGCTACAACGTCGCCGGCAATACCGCACAAGTCTGCAACCCGGGCACGACGCCAAGTTGCACCTCGCTGAGCAATCCCAACCCAAACGACCCCTGGACCGGCGCCATTACCCGCAACTACGCGGGCACCCAGACCACTGGCGACACCCGGGCGGCCTATGTCTTCGACACCCTCGAACTCGATCCGAAATGGCTGCTCAACGTCGGCCTGCGGTATGACGCCTTCAATACCAAGGCCGACAACACCACCACCGGCAAGACCAGCAACGACAGTCACTTCTGGAACTGGCAGAGCGGCCTGGTGTGGAAACCGCTCGAGAACGGCAGCGTCTATGTGTCCTACGCCACGTCCGCCACGCCACCCGGTGCGATGCTCGGCCAGGGCAGCGACGGCAACCCGCTGACCGCCGGCAACAGTACGCTGCAAAGCGATCTGGAACCGGAAACCACCACCAACTACGAGCTGGGCACCAAGTGGGATGTGTTCCACGACCGCCTGTCCCTGACCGCTGCGATCTTCCGCACCGAGAAGGAAAACACCCGGATCCTGGTCGCCCAAAACATCTACGAAAATGCCGGCACGTCCCGGGTCGATGGCCTGGAGCTGTCGGCCAGCGGCAAGATCACCGACAAATGGCAGCTGTTCGCCGGCTACAGCTATCTCAAGAGCGAGCTGGTGGACGCTGGCCTGACCGGGCGCAGTGGGGCGATCACGGCCGGGGCCGCACAGGCCAGCGGCAACCAGATGCCGAACACGCCGAAGAACAGCTTCAGTCTGTGGACAACCTATGAAGTGCTGCCGAAGCTGACCGTCGGGGGCGGTGCCTTTTACGTCGATGAGGTCTACGGCGACGCGGCCAATACCGTCTATGTACCGGCCTACACCCGTTACGACGCCATGGCCAGCTACAAGCTGACGAAGAACATCGACCTGCAGTTGAACGTTCAGAACCTGACCAACGAGACCTATTACGACAAGGCCTATGCCGCCCACTTCGCCAACCAGGCGCCGGGGCGGACTGCCTTGCTCACCACCAGCTTCCACTTTTAAAGCCTGGGCAGCGACAGT
Organism: Pseudomonas sp. GW821-FHT04D07; assembly: GCF_059420225.1. Lineage (NCBI taxonomy): Bacteria > Pseudomonadati > Pseudomonadota > Gammaproteobacteria > Pseudomonadales > Pseudomonadaceae > Pseudomonas > Pseudomonas sp. GW821-FHT04D07. The sequence continues at coordinate 12,996 of NZ_JBWKTH010000004.1, read as the reverse complement.
GCCCTCAGCCCCGCTCATGCCTGTGAGTGGGGCTTTTGTCTGCCTTGTTACACGAGAAAAATACCGCGAATATGAATTCGTCGCATTCTCACAAACACACGGCATAATGCGCGCCGGAAGAATCACTTCGAGAGAGCAAGGCGGTCGCCGTGTTGAAGAAAACACTGTTCCAACTGCATTGGCTGTTCGGCATCAGCGCCGGTCTGGTGCTGGCCTTCATGGGGATCACCGGGGCCACGCTGTCCTTCCAGGACGAGCTGTTGCGCCTGTTCAATCCCAGTGTCCTGCAACTCGAAGTGCCGGCCCATGGCGAAGCCCTGCCCCCGGCCGAACTGGTGCGCAAGCTCGAGGCTCGCGAGGGCAAGAGCGTTGCCATGCTTTGGGTTTCCCCCCATGGCGACCACGCCGCGCGGGTCGCCTTCAGCCCCCCGCCGGGTGAACGCCGTGGGCAGATGCGCTACTTCGACCCTTACACCGGGGACTACCAGGGCGAGGCGCAAGGCCAGGACTTCTTCGCTCTGATGCTGCAACTGCACCGTTTTCTCGCCCTGGGCGATACCGGCCGGCAGATCACTGGCGCGTGCACCCTGATGCTGGTGTTCTTCTGCCTCTCCGGACTCTATTTGCGCTGGCCGCGCCAAGCCCTCAATTGGCGGGTCTGGCTGACCTTCGACTGGGCGAAAAAAGGTCGCGCCTTCAACTGGAACCTGCACGCGGTCGCCGGTACCTGGTGTCTGCTGCTCTACCTGCTGTCGGCGCTGACCGGCCTGTTCTGGTCCTACGAGTGGTACAACAACGGCTTGAACAAACTGCTGGCCGACTCACCGATACAGCATCGTGGGGCTGGACAACACAAGCCGCCCCCCAGCGGCCCGGCACCGAACGCCGACTACGATGCCATCTGGGCCAGTCTCCAACGGGCCGCGGGGCCCGAGCTCAGCGCCTACAACATCCGCATGCCGGCGGTGGCCGGTCAACCGGCAACGGTCTACTACCTGCTCAAGGATTCCCCCCATGAGCGCGCCCTCAACCAGATCAACCTGGACCCGGCCACGGGTGTTATCCGCGACCAGTTGCGCTACGCCGAGCAAAGCCTCAAGGCGCAATTGCTGACCAGCGTTTACGCGCTGCACGTCGGCAGCTACTTCGGGATCAGCGGGCGAGTCCTGCTGACCCTGTCGAGCCTGAGCATGCCGCTGTTCTTCGTCACTGGCTGGCTGCTGTACCTCGATCGGCGGCGCAAGAAACGCCAGGTACGGCAGGCCCGCCTGGAGCTGGAACCGCAACACGGCGATACGCCAGCCTGGCTGATCGGTTTCGCCAGCCAGAGCGGTTTCGCCGAACAACTGGCCTGGCAGAGCGCCAGTCAGTTGCAGGCCGCTGGCGTGCCGGTGCGGGTCAGTCCGCTGGCCGACATCAATGCACGGGACCTGCGCGAATCGCCGCATGCGTTGTTCGTTGTCAGCACCTTCGGCGACGGCGAAGCGCCGGACAGCGCCCGCGGATTCGAGCGCAAGGTGCTCGGCCAGCCGCTGCCCCTCGACACCTTGAACTATTCGGTACTGGCCCTCGGCGACCGGCAGTACCCGCACTTCTGTGGTTTCGCCCGACGTCTGCATCAGTGGCTGGAAGCGCGCGGCGGCAATCCCCTGTTCACCCCGATCGAAGTCGACAACGGCGATCCCTATGCCCTGCGTTACTGGCAACAGCAACTCAACCAACTGACCGGCGGCGCGCCTCCGGTAGCCTGGCAGGCACCGGGTTTCGCCAACTGGAGCTTGCGCCAGCGCGACCTGCTCAATCCGGGCAGCACCGGTTCGGCGGTCTACCTGCTGGGCCTGACAACCGCGACAGCGATCCCATGGCAAGCTGGCGACCTGGTGGAAATCCTCCCCCGCCAGAGTGCCCAGGCGGTGGAACGCTTCCTCGCCGGACTCGGGCTTGAGGCCAATAGCCCGGTGCAACTCGACGGACTGCGGGAGAACCTCGCCCAGGCCCTGGGCGGACGCCAGTTACCGGAGAACCGGATCCATCTGCTCGGCCTGCATGCCCAGGCGCTGGTGGATGCGCTGATCCCACTGAGCCCGCGTGAGTACTCCATCGCCTCCCTTGAAAGCGATGGGCAACTGGAGTTGCTCGTGCGCCAGGAACGCCATGCCGATGGCAGCCTGGGCCTGGGCTCCGGGTGGTTGACCGAGCACGCGGCGCCAGGTTCCAGCATCAGCCTGCGGGTGCGGCGCAACAGCGGCTTCCATCTGCCGACGGTGCCGTGTCCGCTGATTCTGCTGGGCAACGGTACGGGCCTGGCGGGATTGCGCAGCTTGCTCAAGGCGCGCATCGCCGATGGCCAGCGGGACAACTGGCTGTTGTTCGGCGAACGCAATATCGCCCACGATTTCCACTGCGCGCAAGAGTTGAAAGATTGGCTGGCCAGCGGTGACCTGGCGCGCCTCGACCTGGCGTTTTCCCGCGACCAGCAGGAAAAGATCTACGTCCAGGATCGCCTGCGTGAAGCAGCGGCTGAACTGCGCCAATGGCTGGCGGGTGGGGCGGCGATCTATATCTGCGGCAGCTTGCAGGGGATGGCGACGGGTGTCGATCAGGTGCTGGTGGAATTGCTCGGGGCCGAGGCTGTCGAGCAACTGATAGAGCAAGGGCGGTATCGGCGCGATGTGTACTGAGGCCCGGCGAGACACCGCGTTATCGTTCATCGCCGGCAAGCCAGCGCCTACAGTGTCCGCGTCGAGTCAGATAGCCATATACGACGCAATAACCTGTAGGAGCCAGCTTGCTGGCAATGGCGGAGCAACTGCCGCTGCCGCATCCGAAGCCGAACGCAATCAGGCCCGCGCCGGCTCCACCGTCAACTCAACCACTTCCGGCCGCTTGAGCAGCGCATAGGCCAGCGCCGTCAGCAGGCTGCCGGCGATAATCGCCAGCAGGTACGGCAACGTATGGTTGATCGCATTCGGGATCAGCATCACGAACAACCCGCCGTGGGGCGCCATCAGCTTGCAGCCGAAATACATCGACAAGGCGCCGGCCAGCGCGCCGCCGGCGATGCTCGCTGGAATCACCCGCAACGGGTCCTTGGCGGCAAACGGAATCGCCCCCTCGGAGATAAAGCACAGCCCCAGCACCAATGCCGCCTTGCCCGCCTCGCGCTCACTCTGGGCGAATTTGTGTCGCGCAATCAGCGTGGCAATCCCCAGGCCGATCGGTGGCACCATGCCCGCCGCCATGGTCGCCGCCATCGGTGCATAACTCTGCGATGCCAGCAAGCCGACCGAGAACGCATAGGCCGCCTTGTTGATCGGCCCACCAAGGTCGACGCACATCATCCCGCCCAGCAGCACCCCGAGCAAAATGGCGTTGGTGGTGCCCATGCTGTCGAGGAAATGGGTCAGCCCTTCGAGCATCCCGGCCACCGGCTTGCCCACCACGTAGATCATCACCAGACCGGTAAACAGGCTCGCCAGCAGCGGAATGATCAGGATCGGCTTCAATGCCTCAAGACTGCTGGGCAGCCGCGCATAACGATTGATCGCCTTGGCACTGTAGCCGGCGAGAAAACCGGCGACGATGCCGCCGATAAAACCCGCGCCCAGGGTGCTCGCCAGCAGGCCGCCGATCATCCCCGGCGCCAGGCCCGGACGGTCGGCAATCGAGTAGGCGATATAGCCGGCCAGCAACGGCACCATCAACTTGAACGCGCTTTCGCCACCGATCTGCATCAAGGCCGCCGCCAACGTGCCGGGCTCCTTGAAGGCGGTGATGCCGAAGACGAACGACAAGGCGATCATCAGGCCGCCCGCCACCACCATCGGCAACATGAACGAAACACCGGTGAGCAGGTGCTTGTAGACACCGGTTTTTTCCTGCTTGGCCGGAGCCCCGACGTTGCCCGTCGCGGCCTGTTCTGGCTGACCTTCGGCCAGGGCCTTGTTGAGGGTCGCGTCCGGTTGCTTCAAGGCGATGCCGGTACCGCAACGATAGATTTTCTTGCCGGCGAAACGCTCGGTGGCGACTTCGATATCCGCCGCCAGCAGCACCACATCGGCCTCGGCAATCGCCGTCGCGCTCAGTGGGTTACGGGCGCCGACGGAACCCTGGGTTTCCACCTGCAGGTCATAACCCAGACGCTTGGCCGACTGCTGCAAGGCTTCGGCGGCCATGAAGGTGTGGGCCACCCCGGTCGGGCAGGCGGTTACCGCCACCAGCCGTGGTGCGCGCTTGGCAGCTGCCACCGGTTCGGTTACCGCGTCAGGCACAACCTCGGGCGCGACCAATACCCGCGCTTCTTCGGCACCGCGCCGCAACACCGCCTCGACATCCTGCAAGGCCTGGGCCGGGGTGCTTTGAAAAACCCGCTTGCCGATAAACCGCGACATCTCCACCGGCACGCTGCTGACCAGCAGTACCCATTCGGCGGCCTCCACCGTCGCCGCCGACAATTGGCGCTCCGGGTGCTGGCTGTCGTGGACTTCGACGCTGGTGCTCCAACCCTGGCGCTGGGCCGCTGCATCGAGCAGACGGGCACACAGCACACTGGTAACCATGCCGTTCGGGCAGGCGGTAACAATGGCTAATTTCATCACTATCCCTCTTATTGTTCTGTCAGGGCGTGCACGCGGACGCCGCTTTCAAGCTGCGCCAACTGCGCCTTGTCGCTGATACCGAAACCGATCTGGGTCACCGCCTGGGCGGCAATCGCGGTGGCAGTGCGCAGGGTCTGCTCGGCGGCGTGACCGCTGAGCAGACCGTGCAACATGCCGGCCAGCAGAGAGTCACCGGCACCGACCGTGCTGGCGACTTTCACTTTCGGCGGTACGGCCTGCAACGCCGGTGCGCTGGAAAACCAGTTCACCCCCTCGGCACCCTGGGAAATCACCACGTGTTCGATCCCCTGGGTATGCAGCCGTGCGGCGATTTCAACCTGGCTTTGTAGCGAGGTCGCTGGGATCCGCAAGGCCTCGGCGAGTTCCTCGCCATTGGGCTTGATCAGCCAGGGCGTCGCCGCGAGACCGGCACGCAATGCCGCGCCGCTGGTGTCCAAAGCGACTTTCAGACCGAGGTTCTTCAAACGCAGCAACAATGCCTGCAACCACTCGGGGCTCACCCCTTGCGGCAAGCTGCCGGCCACCACCACGGCGTCGTGACCCGGTGCGATCAGGTCGAGTTTGTCCAACAGGGCTTGTCGCGCCTGTTCACTGACCAGGGGGCCTGGGCCATTGAGATCGGTGATCCGTCCGTCATGCTCGGCCAGCTTGATATTGCTGCGGGTTTCCCCCGGCACCCGGATAAAGGCATCGACAAAGCCGCGACGCGCCATCAGGGCTTCGAACGCTTGCGGGTTGCAGTCGCCGAGAAAACCGCCCACGGTCAGTTGATGGCCCAGGTCCGCCAGCACTTGGGCGACGTTCACCCCTTTGCCGGCGGCGTGGGTCTGCATCGCTTCGCTGCGATTGACCTGGCCGGGCTCCAGCCGCGCCAACTGCACGGTCAGGTCCAACGCCGGGTTCAGGGTCAGGGTCAGAATCCGCGCCATTACAAAGCCTCCACCAGCGCACGGACTTCATCGCCGCTGCCCACCGCGAGGGCGGCCTGGGCCAGCGCTTGGGCCTGGGGCAGGCTCAGTTCACGGACCCGGGCCTTAACCTCGGGAATGCTGCGCGCCGAGACGCTCAATTCATCCACCCCCAGCCCGACCAGCACCGGCACCGCCAAGGGGTCCGCCGCCAGCTCGCCGCACACGCCGACCCATTTGCCATGGGCATGGGCGGCGCGCACGGTGATATCGATCAGTTGCAGCACCGCCGGGTGCAGGCCATCGGCCTGGGCCGAGAGGGTCGGGTGACCGCGGTCGATGGCCAGGGTGTACTGGGTCAGGTCGTTGGTGCCGACACTGAAGAAGTCCACTTCCTTGGCCAGCACCGGCGCCAGCAACGCCGCCGACGGCACCTCGATCATGATCCCCAGTTGCAGGTCGGCCACCGGGATTTCCAGCCGCAGGCGTTCGGTCATGTCCCGGGCCTGGCGCCACTCGGCGACACTACCGACCATCGGGAACATGATCCGCAACGGCCGGTTGTCGGCGGCGCGGAGCAAGGCGCGCAACTGCCCTTCCATGATCTGTGGACGTTGCAGGGTCAGGCGAATACCGCGCACACCGAGGAAGGGATTCTCCTCCTTGGCGATCGGCCAATACGGCAGCGGTTTATCGCCGCCCACATCAAGGGTCCGCACCACCAGCGGACGCCCCGCCAGGCCATCGAGCACGCGACGGTATTCGGCTTCCTGGGTCGCCTCGTCCGGCGCCTGCGAATGGGCCATGAAAATCAGTTCGGTACGCAGCAGGCCGATGCCTTCGGCACCCTGCTCCACCGCGCTGGCGACGCCCGCGCTTTCGCCGATATTGGCGAACACCTCAACCGCATGGCCATCGCGGGTCAGCGCCAGTTCGTGGCGCTGCTCCGAGGCCAGCCGCAGGCGTTGTTCGCGGGTGTCACGTTCCTGCAAGGCGCGCTGCAGGGTCGCCTCATCCGGCGACACATGCAGGCGACCCCGCTGCCCATCGATCAGCAACGACGTGCCAGGCGCCAGCAGCAGCACCGCCGCGCCGGCACCGACCAGGGCCGGAATGCCCAGGGCCCGGGCCACGATCGCACTGTGGGCCGTGGCCCCGCCGCGGGCCGTGAGAATCCCGGCGACCCGCGCCGGGTCCAGCCGCGCCACGTCCGATGGCCCGACTTCATCCATCACCAGCACATAAGGCTGGTCGGGCTCGGCCAGGGTTTCGATGCCGCACAATTGCGCCAGCACGCGCCGGCCAACATCCCGCAGATCCGCCGCGCGCTCGGCCAACAAGGCATCCTGCAAGGCCTCCTGCTGACGGGCCGCCGCCTCGATCACCGTCATCCAGCCGGCCTCGGCGCTTTCGCCCTGCTTGAGCCGGGCTTCGACGTCGTCGCTCAGTTCCGGGTCGTCGAGCATTTCCTGGTGGGTAATGAAAATTTCCCGGATGGCCTTGGCCTTGCTGCGCTGGATCAGACCTTCGATATCCTGGCGCACCAGGTCCAGGGCCTGTTGCAGGCGCTGACGCTCAACCAGCGCGGACTCGCCGCGCAACGGGTAATCGAACTGCGCCAGCACCTGGACATGCGCCGGGCCGATGGCGATCCCCGGTGCGGCGGCGATGGCCTGGAGCTGGCTGCCAGCACTCGGCGCCAGCAGCGGCACGAGCACTTCCTCCGCGGCCAGGGACGCGACACTGACCACCGGCAATGGCTCGATTTCCTCACCCAGGCCTTCCGCCACTGCCGCCAGAAGCGCGGGCAAGGCATCGGCGGCAATGCTTGGTTCAGCAATAAATTCCAGCACCTGGGCACGCCGGGCGCCGAGGCTGAGCAGCTTGCTCAGGCTTTTCACCGACACGGAGCTAGCGGCGCCATCGACGATGCGCACGCGGATATCACCTTCGAAATTCTTCGCCAGTTGTGCCAGGACTTTCGCCGGCCGGGCGTGCAAGCCATGGGCATTGGCCAGGGCAATCCGCGCGCTCGGCCAATCGGCCGGTAACTCACCGCCGAGGACTTCGAGCACCGCGCGGCTGCTGGTGGCGCGACCGAGCTCATGACCTCGGCCTTCGATCAGCAACGCACACAGGCGCTCGAGCAGAGCCTGGTGTGCTGCGCCGAGACTGGCCAGGCAGAACAGGCCGCTCAGGGGCTGGCCGAGGTAGCGCATCGGTTTGTTCGGGGTGACAAAGGCCAGGCCCGGACGCTTGACCGTCTGTTCACTGTGCAACCACCACAGGCCGTCCCCCAGGGGCAAGGCTTCGACCTGCTGCAACACGGCGGCAAAACCGTTGCTGACGCAATCGGCCTGGCGCAACAACCGCGCACCGCGCCAGACCAATTCTTCGAAATCGTCGGCGGCCACGCCCAGGCCGATCATCTGGGCATCCAGCGCCAGTTCCTGCGGCGCGCCCTGCAACAGCTTCAGCAGCGCTTCGGCGGAACTGGCACGCCGCAGGGCCTGGCCCAGATCGGTTTCGCCAAGGGCCCGGGTCAGCAGTTGCAACAAGCGCAAGTGCTCGTCGGAACGCGCCGCGATACCAATGGCCAGGTAGACGATCTGGCCGTCGCCCCAGTCCACACCATCGGGAAACTGCAACAGGCGCACGCCGGTGGCGAACACCAGGTCGCGGGTTTCCGGCGTGCCGTGGGGAATCGCAATACCTTGGCCGAGAAAGGTCGAGCCCTGGGCCTCACGGGCCTGCAAGCCCGCCAGGTAACCCTCGGCCACCAGGCCGTCAGCCACCAGTCGGTTGGCGAGCAGTTGCAGGGCCGCAGACTTGTCCACGGCCGACTGGCCCATGGAAATCTGCTCAACGGTAAGCTCGAGCATGCCTTTCTCCTATTCAGCGCCATAGGGGCGCTAGGTATTGTTTTGAATGAATCAGCTTAGGCGGATGGCCTGAACAATGTGCAACGGTCTTTCGGCAGGACCGTGACACAGGCCGAATGTCCAAAAAATACGCTTGCTGAAACGTTTAATCTAGAGTGTTCGTTACGTTACTCGATTATTGTTCCGTGTTGAAGCCCAACCTGTCAGCTAGCGCTCGATCATCCCCTGGTAAATGCAGGAATGGGCACACGGCGTTTGTCAGCGAATCTTTTGCCGGGCTCACGGGCCTCTTCGCCGGCAAGCTCCGCGCCCACACAGTCGGCTGCTGGAATAGGATACGATCAGCGAAAATGCAGACATGAACGCTGCAGCAAAATAAGGAACTCCCCGTTTGAAACTCAGTGATATCGCCCAGTTGGCCGGTGTGTCCGTCACCACCGCCAGCTACGTGATCAATGGCAAGGCCGAGCAACAGCGTATCAGCAGCAGCACCGTCGAGCGGGTGCGGGCAGTGGTCGAGCAGCATGGCTTCACGCCCAACCCGCAGGCGGCCGGGCTACGCAGTCGCAATACGCGAACCCTGGGTTTCATTCTGCCGGACCTGGAAAACCCCAGTTACGCGCGCATCGCCAAGCTGCTCGAGCAAGGCGCCCGCGCCCGCGGCTATCAGTTGCTGATTGCCAGTTCCGACGACGCCCCCGACAGCGAGCGACAACTGCTGCAACTGTTCCGCGCGCGGCGCTGCGATGCGCTGTTCGTCGCCAGTTGCCTGCCGGCTGATGACGACAGCTATCACCTGCTGCAGGCACGCGGCACACCAGTGATTGCCATCGACCGGGAAATGGAACCGGCGCACTTCTGCTCGGTGGTCAGTGACGACCATCAGGCCAGCCTGCAATTGACCCGCAGCCTGCTGCAGCCCTTGCCGCGGCATATCGCCCTGATTGGTGCCCGCTCCGAGTTGAGCATCAGCCGTCAGCGCGCCGCCGGATTCCAGGAGGCCTTGAAGGGCTTCAAGGGTGAAGTGCTGATCGAGCATGGCGAAGCTTTCAGCCGCGAGTGCGGGCGTCGGTTGATGGACGATCTGGTCAAGCGCCTCGGCCATCTGCCAGATGCCCTGGTCACCACCTCCTACGTTCTGCTACAAGGCGTCTTCGATGCCCTGCACGATCACCCGCTCAAGCCGCAACCGCTGCGTCTGGGGACCTTCGGCGATACCCAACTGCTGGATTTCCTGCCCTTGCCGGTCAACGCCATGGCCCAGCAGCATCAGTTGATTGCCGATAAGGCCCTGGAACTGGCCCTGGCCGCCATCGAGGAAAAGAACTACCAACCTGGCGTCCAGGCCATCGCCCGGACCTTCAAGCAGCGCATCCACGAGGTCTGACAGTGGAGTTGATCGACACCCACACCCACCTCGACTTTGCCGATTTCGATGCCGATCGTGGCGAGGTCCTCGAACGCAGCCGTGCCCTGGGCGTGGGCCGGATGGTCGTGTTGGGAGTCTATCAAGCGAACTGGCAGCGGGTCTGGGACCTGGTGCAAAGCGACTCGCGCCTGCATGCCGCGTTCGGTTTGCATCCGGTGTACCTGGACGAGCACCGCCCGGCGGATCTCAACGAACTCGGTGACTGGCTAGCGCGCTGCGCGGGCCATCCGCAGCTGTGCGCGGTGGGCGAGTTTGGCCTGGATTATTTTTTGCCACAGTTGGATCGTGAACGCCAGCAAGCGCTGTTCGAAGCCCAGTTGCAACTGGCGGTGGACTTCGCCCTGCCCGCGCTGCTGCATGTGCGCAGAAGCCACGCGGCGACCATTGCCACCCTCAAGCGCTTTCGCCCGGCTCGCGGTGGCATCATCCACGCCTTTGCCGGCAGTCGCGAGGAAGCCCGGGAATACCTCAAGCTGGGCTTCAAGCTGGGCCTGGGCGGTGCCGGCACCTGGCCGCAGGCCTTGCGCCTGAGCAAGGTCATCGCCGACCTGTCGCTGGACAGCGTGGTACTGGAAACCGATTCACCGGACATGGCGCCGGTGATATTCGCCGGCCAGCGCAACAGCCCCGAGCACCTGCCAGCGATTTGTGCCGCGCTGGCCGGGTTGATGGGGGTTAGTCCAGAAACCCTGGCGAACGCCAGCACCGTCAATGCCTGTGCGCTCTTCAACTGGCCGGCAAAGGCGGCCTGAGCAGCGGTTAGCCCTCCAGGATCAACGCGATCATTGTAGGAGCTGGCTTGCGGGCGATGGCGTCCGGATCGGCGCCGCAAGACTTAAAGGCCTTGTCGCCGGCAAGCCAGCGCCTACAGGGACCGTGTTCGGCCTTAACTGAATGGCCCGCTTCAGACCCTGAACGCGCCGATCAATTGCTTGAGCTCCACCACCTGCACAGAGAGCAGGCGACTGGCACTTTCGGTCTGATGAGCGCCTTCAGCCGTACGCTCGCCCGCGCGGTTGATCTCGACGATATTCTGGTCGATATCATGGGCCACGGCGGTTTGCTGCTCGACGGCGGCGGCGATTTGCTGGTTCTGATCGACGATCATGCCCACCGCGCCGAGGATATTTTCCAGCGCCTGCTGGACCTTTTCCGATTGGCTCACCGTGCTGTTCGCCATTCCATGGCTGATACCCATGGCTTTCACCGCCGCCCCCACACCGCCGTGGAGCCGGCTGATCATCTGCTCGATTTCCCCGGTCGACTGCTGCGTGCGCTTGGCCAGGGTGCGCACTTCGTCAGCCACCACCGCGAAGCCCCGCCCCTGCTCGCCAGCCCGGGCCGCCTCGATGGCCGCGTTGAGGGCCAGCAGGTTGGTCTGCTCGGCGATGCTCTTGATCACCTCCAGCACCCGACTGATGGACTGGCTGTCAGTGGCCAGTTGATTGATCACCTGCACCGACTGATCGATCTCACCGGCCAACTGCACGATACTGTTCTGTTGCGACTCGACCAGGCCGCGACCGCTGAGGGTTTCGCCGTTGACACTGTGGGCGCTGTTCACCGCGGCCGCGGCGCTACGAGCCACCTCCTGGGCGGTGGCGGACATCTGGTTCATCGCGGTGGCCACCTGCTCGATCTGGCTGCGCTGACCGGCCACCGCCAGATTGCTGCGGGCCGACACCGACTCGACCTGCCCGGCCTGGCGCTCGACCTCACTGACGGTCTGCCCGACCCGCTCGATCAGATCATGGATCTTCGCCACTGTGCCGTTGAAGACATCCCCCAGCTCACCTAACTCATCGCGGCTATGGGCGACGAAATTGACCGTCATGTCACCCGCCGCCACCTTGTTCATCATTTCCCCCAGACGCCGCAAAGTGGTCCGGGTCGAGGCATAAAAACCGCCGTACAGGTAGACGATGGAGAAGAACACTGCCGCCAGCGCGACCACCAGTGACAGCATGTGCAGGCGATTTTGCCCCAGGCGCTGCTCAAGCTCCTGGCCGAGATAGGCCAGGGTCGCGTCATTGAGCTGGTAGGTTTGCGCCATCAGGGCGCTGACCTGATCGTAGAAAGCCGGCCAAGGTGCGTCGAGGGTTTCAGCCATGACCACCTGCTCTTCGAACAGCTCGCTGGCTTTTTTCAACGACGCCTTGCTGGCGGCGGCTTGTGTGTCCAGGGCGGCGTGGGCATTTCTACTGGTACCCAAGGCATCCTGGAGCTTCAGGGCATATTCAGCCTGTACCTTCTCGATCTGCAGCAACAGCTCGTCGAAGCGCGTACTCGACGCCGAATTGAGAAAACCCTGGCCCAGGGAATAGGCGCCAATGGAGCGGCCTTCGCCGAGGATCTGGGTCACTTGTGGTGTAACGCTGGTCACCAGTTCGCTCAACTGCCGCAGATCGCTCTGGTTATCGCGGCTAAGCCCCGACTGGCTGGCGATGATCTGGCTGAAAATCTGCGCCTTGGCCAACAGCTTGGTAATCAGTGCGCTTTTGCTTTGCAAGGAGGTTTCGGCCTGCTGGGCCTTGAAGGCGCTGATCATTTCATCGCGCTTGGCGTTGAAGGCGTCGATCTGTTCCGGATCGATCGTCACTGCTGCCAGGCCTTGCAGGCGGGCCAGGACGCTCTGCTCCAAGGTGTGGATCTTGCCTTCCAGGTCCCCCGCCTTGCCGGATTGACCGAGGACGGCGTTGATCTGCACCTGGTTGTTCAGGGTTTCCAGGTCACGTCGCAGAATCAGACTGCTGCCCAGCAGGTCGAGGCTTTTCAGCTCGATCTGGGTGCCGGAGAATTCGCGATAGGAATCGCGCACCAGGTAGAAGTTGGTCACCAGCATCGGCACGAAGAACAGCACGCTGATCAGGCTGAACTTCATCCCGAAGCTCAAGCGGTTCATCAGGGCCACGGCGGGATATAGCAAGCTCTTCACTGGAACGCTCCCTTTCTATTATTTTTATAGTGACAGGCACGGCAAGGCACAAAGCCAGTATCCGCAGCTACTGCTTGTATAACTTAATTTGAACGGGAGTTTTGTAACTTAAGGTTAATGGCGCTGCGTACGGCGGCCTGACCACAGTGTGGTGGTTTAATTTCCCCGGACACCCCGATAGGTGGAAAATGCATCTATCGAGGAGTTTTTCATGACCGACAAG